>JAZRCQ010000017.1:0-5758 GCA_045659845.1 Eubacteriales bacterium | reverse complement strand
CGTGGAATACCGCCTTAGCGACGGCTGCAAAAACCGTCAGGTGGAAAATGAGATCAAGGCTTTTTTCTCCGGCATGGAATATTGCAAGGATCCCGACGAGACCGCCGAGCGCCTGTGGAGCTATCTCACAGGGCAGGAGGAGCTCGCCCCGAAGCCGCAGGAGGAGCCGATTGCGCCCGCAAACGAAAGGGCAACGGTTGTCTGCAAGCAGTGCGGCGAGGAAAACGATGCCGGATCCAATTTCTGCCGCAGCTGCGGAAGAACTCTGAAGGAGGAGCCGAAAAAGACCGGCCCGAAGGAAGTGCAGACGAAGGAGCAGCCTCGGGCGAATGCCGCGCCTGCCGCGCGCCTTTCCGCATCCGAGCAGGAGGCGCTTTATCAGGAGGCATTGGCGCTGGAGAGGAAAAAGGACTATGCCGCCGCCTTCCAAGGCTATCGAAGGGCGGCCGAGGCGGGACATGCCAAGGCGCAATTCAGCGTTGGCTATAGCTATATCAACGGCAGAGGCGTTGCGCGCAATGCCGAGGAGGCCGTTGTGTGGTACCGTCGCGCCATGGAGCAGGGGCATGAGGTGGCCATCAACAATCTGGGCCATTGCTATGAAACGGGTTCCGGTGTGGCAAGGGACTATGCTGAGGCCGTGCGGCTGTATCGCATGGCCGCAGATAAGGGCTATGCGCTGGCCATGAGCAATCTGGGCGGCTGCTACGAGGGCGGCAGAGGCGTTGCAAAAAGTCCCGCGGAGGCCGTGACGTGGTATCGAAAGGCGGCCGACAAGGGGCACGCCGCCGGCCAATGCAACCTCGGCTTCTGCTATAAGCGAGGCATCGGCGTTGCCGAAAATGCGGCCGAGGCGATAAAATGGTATCGCAAATCCGCCGATCAGGGGTATGCGAGAGCGCAGAATAATTTGGGCTACTGCTATGAAACGGGCTACGGCGTGGCAAAGGACTATGCCGAGGCCGCAAGACTCTATCGCAAGGCGGCTGAGCAGGGCTATGTCACCGCCATGAACAATCTGGGCGTGCTTCTGGAAAAGGGACTGGGCGTGGAGAAGAACGCGGCGGAGGCCGTGCGCTTCTATCGCAAGGCCGCCGAGGCGGGCGACGCGCTGGGGCAGAGCAATCTGGGCATCTGCTATGAAAACGGCACGGGCGTGGCCAAGGATTTCGGAGAGGCCTATCGCTGGTACCGCAAGGCGGCTGAGCAGGGCAATTCCAAGGGACAGTTCGGCGTGGGCTACGCCTATATGTACGGTCGCGGAGTGGAAAAGAATGTGTCCGAGGCGGTGAAATGGTATTTCAAGGCCGCTGAGCAGGGGCATCAGGTGGCCATCAACAATCTGGGCGTTTGCTATGAAACGGGAGCCGGCGTGACAAAGGATCTTGCCGAGGCCGTGCGATACTATCGCGCGGCGGCGGAAAAGGGCTACGCGTTGGCGCAGAACAATCTCGGCGTTTGCTATGAAAACGGCAAGGGAACCGAAAAGAGCCTTGCTGATGCCGCAAGGTGGTATCGAAAGGCGGCCGAGCAGGGCAATGCCTCCGCGCAGAAAAACTACGGTAGCTGCTGCTTCTACGGCAAGGGCTTGGCAGAGGATCGCTCCGAGGCGGTGAAATGGTATGCCAAGGCGGCCGAGCAGGGCTACGCCCCGGCGCAATGCGATCTCGGCTATTGCTATGAGCATGGCTTCGGCACGGCGAAAAACGCGGTCGAGGCGGTGAAGTGGTATCAGAAATCTGCCGAGCAGGGCAACGTCACGGCGCAATACAATCTCGGGCTTTCCTACCAATATGGCAGGGGGATCTCCCAAAATCTGACAGAGGCTCGGCGGTGGCTCCAAAAGGCGGCCGATCAGGGCTACGAAAACGCCAAGACACAGCTGCAGAAGCTTTGAGGCAACGGCGGAGGGCGCTTAGCCTTCTCTGAAATATGTCTTTTACAATCGAAAAAAGAAAAGGAGAAATTCTATGTTTGACATCTTTGACGTGCTGGCTCTGATCGGAGGTCTTTGCTTATTCCTCTTCGGAATGAACGTGATGGGAGACGGCTTGGAGAGGCGCGCGGGCAATAGCCTCAAGGCGCTTCTCGGCAGATTCACCAACAATAAATTCAAGGGCTTTCTCACGGGCATGGGCGTGACCGCCGTGATCCAAAGCTCCTCTGCCACCACCGTGATGGTGGTGGGCTTCGTCAACTCCAAGGTAATGACTTTGCGGCAGTCCATCGGCGTGATCATGGGCGCGAATATCGGAACCACCGTCACCTCTTGGCTCTTGAGCTTGGGCGGTATTTCCAGCGACAATATCGTGATGAAGCTGCTCAAGCCCACCTCCTTCACGCCCGTGCTGGCTCTGATCGGAATCGGGCTCACCATGTTTTCAAAGTCCTCCAGACGGCGCGACGTGGGCACGATCCTGCTTGGCTTTGCAACGTTGATGTTCGGCATGGATGCCATGAGCGATGCGGTGAAGGAGCTGGCAAACGTTCCGGAATTCCGAAATCTTTTCCTGGCCTTTGCCAATCCCGTGCTGGGAGTTCTCGCGGGCGCGCTCGTCACGGCGATCATTCAATCCTCCTCGGCATCGATCGGTATTCTGCAGGCGCTCAGCGTCACCGGAGCGATCTCCTATTCTGCCGCCATCCCGATCATTATGGGACAGAATATCGGAACCTGCGTCACGGCGATGCTGTCCTCTCTGGGCACAAATAAGAATGCTAAGCGCGCATCGGTGATCCATTTGCTCTTCAATCTGCTGGGCACGGGCATCTGGCTGACGGTGTTCTGCATTCTTTCCGCAATGGTCAAGCCTCTGATCCTGAGCGAATCCGCCACCTTCTTTGGAATTGCCGTTTGCCATTCCTGCTTCAACGTGCTTTGCACGGCGATCCTTTTGCCGGCCTCCTCGATTTTGGAAAAGCTGGCCTATCGGCTGGTGCCGGAGGGCAAAACGCCCGAAAAGATCGTGGAGCTCGACGAGCGTCTTCTGGCGACGCCTGCCATTGCCGTGGAGCAAAGCAGCCACTTGGCCGCCAAAATGGCCGCCGAGGCCTTCGAGGGCTTCCGCCTCAGCATCCGCGCCATCGAGGAATACACGCCGGAGCTTGCCGAGCGTATCCGAGGCATTGAGGATGACACCGACCACTATGAGGACGTTCTCGGAACCTATCTCACCAAGCTCAGCAAGAGTCAGGTGTCCGACGAGGACGGTGCCATCATCACCAAGCTCCTCAAGGTGATCGGAGATTTCGAGCGCATTTCCGACCATGCGGTGAACGTGCTGGAATCGGTGGAGGAGCTTCGCGAAAAGGGCATCGAGTTTTCCTCTGCCGCGCGGGAGGAGCTGGCGGTGCTTTGTGCCGCCACCGAGGAGATCCTTTCCATCACGGAGGCCGCTTATCTGAACGAGGATCTTGCGCTGGCCTACGACGTGGAGCCTCTCGAGCAGGTGGTCGACGGCTTGAAAACGCTGCTGCGAAACAATCATATCGTGCGGCTCAGAGAGGGCTCCTGCACGGTGGAGACCGGCTTTGTTTGGTCGGATCTGATCACCAACTTTGAGCGCGTGAGCGACCATTGCTCCAACGTTGCCGTTGGAATTATCGATATGAGCGAGCACACCATGAATGCCCATGAGGTGATCAAGAGCCTCAAGGCGGGCAACGGACATTATAACGATAAATTCAAGGAGTATTCCGAGAAATATTCCGTTGGAAAGCCTGTGTGAGTCGGCACGGAAGCATTCGTTATGCAGTGCCGGCGGCGAGAGACTGACCGCATAGAAATAGCCCCTCCTCTTTTCGCGGGAGGAGGGGCTTGAATGGAGGAGAGAAGGAAATGGAATGGGAACGTTGCGGTTGCCGCGCCTGCGGAGCCGACCTGACCGATCGGGGAATGAAGCTGATCTGCCGCTCCTGCGGCGCCGTTTACCGCAAGACCGAGGAAACGGCAAAGCTCACGGAGGAACTATCCCGCCTGCTGAGCGAGAGCCAAAGGGCCCGCGTTCGCAATCTGCGGGAGCAGCTTCGGGAGCGCGCGCACGCGCAATACGTGAACAGCGAGGCGATCCTGCAGCTTTGCAGGGAGCTTCGGGCGGAGCTGCCGAATGATTTTTTGGCACGGTTCTACGAGGCCGCAAACGGGCAGAGCGAGACCGAGCTGATCGATTTTCTCAATCGTGTTGAGTCGGCGGAGGCCGAGGGGCTTTTGGGCGAGGTGGTGGATTTCACTCTGCGCTCTCTTTCGCCCAAGATGATCCTGCCGCTGAAGGATCTGGTGGAGCGCGTTTGCAAAAGCACGGATCTGGAGCTTTATTCCGAATACGTCACAAGGATCGAGGAGGAGGCCGAGCGCGTGGAGGAGGGCATCTACGAGGCGGGGCTTTCCCGCGACGTGTTCGTGGCCTATTCCTCGCAGGATATGGCTGAGGTGAAGCGACTGGTGTCGCATCTGGAGGAGAACGGACTTCGTTGCTTCGTTTCGGCTCGCAATCTGCAGCACGGGCGGCGTGCCGTGGAGTTTTATGAGCGAAGACTGGAAATGGCGATGGATGCCTGCCGACTGTTTCTTTTCGTTTCCTCCGAGCATTCCCGAAGCACGGGGTGCGATGCCGTGCGCCACGAGATCCCCTACGTTCGCGAGCGCGACCTCCGAAACGCGCCGCCCGAATATCGCAACGATTATGCGCGCATTCCCGCACAGTATAAGAAGCCGCGCGTGGAATACCGTATTTCCGACCTGTGCGGCAACGATCTGGCTGAGCGGCAGGTGAAGCAATTCTTCTCCGGCATGGAATATTGCAAAACGCCCGAGGAAACCGCGGAGCGCATTTGGGAATACCTTTGCCGTCGGGAGGTGAAGGAGGAGCCCCGCGCGGAGCGGGCCGAGGAGAAGATCTGCGAGCGGTGCGGCACGGCAAACAAAAGCACGGCGCATTTCTGCGCGGAGTGCGGCCATTGCTTCGACGAGGAAAGAAAGAGCAAGGCGGCGTTCGCGCAGGAGCCCGAGGAGGATGCTGACGACGAGCCGATCTTTTATGATCCCTTCGAGGAGGAAGCGAAGCAGGAGTCGCCGAAGAACGAAGGCGAGACCGCGAAGGACGAGGGAGGCGTTCCGGAGGGCTTGCAGAAGGCCTTCGACTCGGTGGACGGATTTTTCGATACGGTGATGGCTTCGCTGGAGCGGTTTGGAAAAAAGCCGCAGGAGGAACCGCAGGAGGAACGGAGGGCTTCCGATGCAGGTGATTCAAGGAGAAAAAAGGAGCTGCGGGAGCAGCTGAAGGCGGCAGAGAAGAAAAACGGACTTTATTGGGTGCTGCTTGTGATCTGCCTTGTGGTGGCCTGGCCGGTCTCCATCGTGATGGGACTTCTGATCTCCGGAAACGATAAGAAGATCAAGGAGCTGAAGAAGCAGATAGAAGCCCTTGAGCGGGAACCGTAACGCAAACGAAAAATCGGGCAAGAGCCGCATGGCTCTTGCCCGATTTTGTTGCCCGATCGGAGCGTTCCGAGGGCGGATCAAATAATGCATTGCCTCTTCCGATCGATCGGGGGCCTCCTCATCCGCGAACGGTGTTTGGAAAATGCTTCTGCATCAACTGCAGAGCCTGCGAAATGCTTTCCTCGGAGGGGGGCGGCGTGTTGGAGAGCGGAACGGGGCGGCCGAGGCAGGTGTATTTGCGGGCGGCCATGTCGTGGTAGGGAAGGAGACGAAGAAGCTTGACGCTCTTCAGCTCCGCAACCAGTCTTGCCACAGCCT
>JAZRCQ010000016.1:0-12221 GCA_045659845.1 Eubacteriales bacterium | reverse complement strand
GGAGGATAAGGAGGAGGAGCATATTGAAAATTTGCGAAAGATGCTCCTTGCCATGTCCAAGGACGTTCGCGTGATCTTCATCAAGCTCTGCGACCGTTTGCACAATATGCGAACGCTGAATGCCAAGCCCGACAATAAGCGCCGTCTCACCGCTCTGGAGACTATGCACGTGTATGCACCCTTGGCGCACCGTCTCGGTATGCAGAGGATCAAGCAGGAGCTGGAAAATCTCAGCCTGCAGTATCTGGATCCCATCGGCTTCGACGAGGTTCACACCCACATCGAGGAAAAATACGGGCAGAATCTGAATTTCATCGAGAGCATCCGCTCCAGCGTGGATCGGAAGATGTCCGAAAACAATATTCATTTTACGCTGGAGGGGCGCATCAAATCGGTATATTCCATCTACCGCAAGATGTATAATCAAAATAAGTCCTTCGATCAGATCTACGATTTCTATGCTCTGCGCATCATCGTGGAGACCGAGCTGGAGTGCTACACGGCGTTGGGCTTGATCCACGAAATGTTCAATTCCATGCCCGGTCGCTTCAAGGACTATATCTCCACGCCCAAGCCCAATATGTATCGCTCCCTGCACACCACGGTGATCGGCCGCGACGGTATTCCCTTCGAGGTGCAGATCCGCACGTGGGAAATGCACCACATTGCGGAATACGGTATCGCCGCGCATTGGAAATATAAGTCGGGAACCACCTCCAAGGAGGAGATGGATCAGAAGCTGGCGTGGATCGCCGGCCTGATCGAAACCGAGGAGGGCTCCAGAGATCCCGACGAATTCATGAACGCGCTGAAAACCGATATCTTCCACGACGAGGTGTTCGTGTTTACGCCAAAGGGCGACGTGATCGCGCTACCCAACGGAGCCAACCTGATCGACTTTGCCTATGCCGTGCATTCGGCCGTTGGCAATAAGATGATCGGCGGAAAGATCAACGGCATGATCGTGCCCATCGATCACACCCTTCAGAACGGAGAGATCGTGGAGATCCTCTCCGCCTCCTCCACCAGAGGCCCCAGTCGCGACTGGCTGAATATCGTGAAGACCTCCTCCGCACGCGCCAAGATCCGCGCGTGGTTCAAGAAGGAGAAGCGGGCGGACAATATCGTGGTCGGCCGCACGGTGATCGACGGCGAGATCCGCAAGATCTGCGGAAAGGCATTGCCCACGGATGCACAGCGGGATGAGGTCTTGCAAACGGTGATCACCCGCTTTGGCTACAACAGTGTGGACGATTTCTATAATGCCATCGGCTACGGCGGCGTTCCCATGACAAAGGTGCTCAAGCGCCTGCAGGATGAATTTTTGAAGGTGATCCGCACCGAGGAGGACGATCTGCCGGCGATCACCGAGGCAGAGCACGTTCCCATCAAGCCGATCCAGAAGCATCTGCGCTCCAACGGTGGCGGCGTGGTGGTGGACGGCGAATACGGCTGCCTTGTGAAGTTTGCCAAATGCTGCAATCCGCTTCCGGGCGACGACGTGATCGGATTTGTGACCAAGGGCTTTGGTATTTCCATTCACAAAACCGATTGTCCCAATGTGATCCGCGGCAAGGAGAATCCCGAGAACGATGAGCGCTGGAAGCCTGCCTTCTGGGAAACGCCTTCGTCAACCGCAGAGGCCCATAGCGTTTACGAGGCACTTCTGCAGATCTACAGCGACGATCGCATCGGCATGCTGGCCGATATCACGGCCGTGCTGGCGGATATGCGGGTTTCCATCCTGCAGGTGAACGTGGTGCGCCGTAACACCGACGATACCATCGTGAATCTGAAGGTTGGATGCAAGAATATCGACCATTATAATTCCATCGTTTCTCGCCTGCGGGGCTTGAGCGGCGTGAACAGCATCGTGCGCGGATTCTCATGATCTGCGGCGGAAAGGAAGAAAAATCATGAAGGCAGTATTGCAAAGAGTCACCCACGCCGAGGTTGCGGTGGATGGGGAAACGGTTGGTGCCTGCGAGGGCGGGCTATTGGTGCTTCTGGGCGTTGCCCAGGGGGATACGGAGCGGGAGGCAGAGCTTCTTTGCCGCAAGATCGTGAATCTGCGGATCTTTGAGGACGATGCGGGCAAGATGAATCGTTCCATTCTCGATGTGAACGGGGAGATGCTGGTGATCTCGCAGTTCACTCTGATGGCAAACTGTCGCCATGGCAATCGCCCCGTCTTTATGGCATCGGCAAAGCCTGCGGAGGCCATTCCGCTGTATGAATATTTCAAGAAGCTGGCGGCAGAGAGCGTGCGGCGCGTGGAATGCGGCATTTTCGGAGCCGACATGAAGGTTTCTCTGCTCAACGACGGCCCCGTGACCATCGTTCTGGATACGGATGCCCTGAAGAAAGAAAAGTAAAGGACGGATCGCTATGAAGCTGATTTTGGATGGTAAGATCAACGTTTATTACGTGCAAACGCTTTGCATGATCTTTTTCCCGGGAGCAAAATTCGGTGCCGCCGAGCAGGAGGATCCTTCGGCTCCCGTGATGCACGTGACGCAGCTGGAAAGGGAAGGGGGCGTTGAGGTCACGGCCACCGTCTCTCTCGATGGCAAGACCGAAACTGCCACGCGCTTTCAGGAATTTTCCGATCTGCACACCGAGGAGAAAACGGCCAAGGTGGCCTGCGGAGCGGCGATTCTGGCCGCCTGCGGAGCGCTTTTGGGCTACCGTCCCTCCTGGGGAATGCTCACGGGCGTGCGCCCCTCCAAGGTTGCAACGGAGCTTTTGCAGCAGGGCTTCAGTAAAACGCGAGTGAAGAAGCTGCTCACGTCGGAATATCTGGTGATCCCCAAGAAGGCCGCACTGGCCACCGACGTGGCGCTCTCGGAGCAAAGATTGATCGGCGTACCCGATAAGAGAGATTGCAGCGTGTACGTTTCCATTCCGTTTTGCCCCAGCCGTTGCTCCTATTGCTCCTTCGTTTCCTACACATCGAAGAGGCTCTTGGATCTGATCCCGAGCTATCTGGTTCGTCTTGCAGAGGATCTAAAGGCGATCTTTGCGCGGATCCGCCGTTTGGGATTGAATCTCAAGACCATTTATATCGGCGGCGGAACTCCCACCATCCTCACGGCGGATCAGCTTCGCTTCCTGCTTTCCACGATTGCGGAGCACACCGACGTGACCGCGCTGGAGGAATACACGCTGGAGTCCGGCAGAGCCGACACCATCACAGCAGAAAAATTTGCCGTGGCGAAGCAATATGGGGTGACGCGAGTCTGTGTAAACGCGCAATCGCTTTGCGATGAGGTGCTGAAGAATATCGGAAGAAGCCACGATGCAAATGATTTTAAGAGAGCCTTTTCCGTGGCGAGAGAATCGGGGATCCCCTATATCAACACCGATTTGATCGTTGGTCTGCCGGGAGATAATTTCCGAAGCTTCTCGGCCTCGCTGGACGGCGTGATGAATCTGCGCCCGGAGAATATCACAGTGCACACCTTCTGCGTGAAAAAGGCGTCGGACATTCTCAGGCAGGATAGCCACGTTTATTCGTTGCGCGGCGGAGATGCGGGAAAATGCGTGGATTACGCGCAGCTTAAGGCTGCATCGGCAGGCTATAAGCCATACTACATGTACCGTCAGAAGAACACGGTCGGAAATTATGAAAACGTGGGCTTTGCGCTGGACGGCGCAGAGTGCCGCTACAACGTTTATATGATGGAGGAGGTTCACTCCATCTTTGCCGCAGGCGCGGGCGCTGTTTCTAAAATGGTGGATTATCAACCGAAGGACGGCGGCAAGCCCGTGATCAAGCGCCTTTTCTATCCCAAATATCCCTTTGAATATCTGGAGGATTCCAGCACGGAGGCGAAAATGGAGGAAATGGAGGGCTTCTACCGCGATCTGGGGCTGATCGATTAACCAATAGCTTCATTCGGGAGGATGATATGAAAACGATTCGGATTCGCACAACCGGATGTGAAGGCCTGATCGGCGAGGGAGAGGCACGCTTTGCAGAGCAGCTTCACTCGCTCACGGAGTCGCTGGCGGCGCAGAGCGATCTGCGGATGATCGGACTCACAGGCCCCACCTGTTCGGGAAAGACCACGGCGGCCGCTATGATCACCGAGGCGTTGGCGGCTCGCGGAAAGACCGTGAAGATCATCTCCATCGACGATTTCTACTTTGAAAAATCTTATCTGGAGGAGCTCACGCAAAAAAAGGGAAGGAAAACGCTGGACTACGATTCCGAGGACACCATCGACGTGGAGCTTCTGAGAGACTGTGCCGATCGCCTGCGCGACGGAGCGCAGGTGCAATTGCCGCGCTTCAATTTCGTTACGGGGCGGCGGGAGCAGGGCGATACGATCTGCCCGGAGGAGCAGGACGTATTCCTGTTTGAGGGAATTCAGGTCCTCTATCCTGCCGTGGATGCGATCCTGCGAGGAGAGGGCTACAAAAGCATTTTCATCGCGCCGCAGAGCGCGCTGGAATGGCAGGGAAGGCTGGTTCTCCCCAATGAGCTGCGCCTGATGCGCAGATTGGTGCGGGATGCCTATTTTCGCGACACCGACGCCGCCTTCACGCTCTATCTCTGGCCGGGCGTACGGGAAAATGAGGAAAAAAGCATTTTTCCTCACGCGGATCGCTGTGACTATCACGTGGATTCCACGATGCCCTATGAGCTTTGCATCCTCAAGCCCTATCTTGTGCGGGAGCTGGGCAAGATCCCACGCTCGGATCCACGCGCCGCCGAGGCGGATGCGTTGCTGAAGGGACTGGAGGAGCTTCCCGTTTTGTCCAAGGATCTGTTGCCGGAAAAATCATTGTATAAGGAATTTATTGCTTTATGAAAATTTTGTTGAAAAATGCAACGCTCCTGCCGGAATACGGCTTCGGGAGCCGCCCCGTTTCGGTGGTGATCAAGGATAAAAAGATCAAGGAGATCCGCGAGGATCTGCCCTACGACCTTTCGGCGGATGAAACGGTGGATTGCCGAGGCGATCTGCTGATCCCCGCCTTCTACAATGCCCATTGTCACGCCGCCATGACGCTTTTCCGCGGCTACGGCGAGGATCTGCCCCTTCAGCGCTGGCTGGAGGAGAAGATCTTCCCTGCGGAGGAGAAACTCACCTTCCGAAGCGTTTATCAGGGAACCATGCTGGCCATTGCGGAGATGCTGAAGTCGGGCATTGCCTGCTTCTCGGATATGTATATGTTTGAGGACGCGGTGGCGGAGGCAGTTCTTGCCACGGGCATCAAGGCCAATCTTTCCAGAAGTCTTGTTTCCTTTGATCCCAACGTGGAGATGGGGCAGGAAAATCGGATGGTGGAGGCGATCCGCCTGGCCGAGTGGTATCACGGAGCCGACGACGGCCGCCTGCTGGTGGATTTCTCCCTGCACGCGGAGTACACAAACGTGCCCAAGGCCTGCTCCTACGTGGCCGATATCGCGAGCCGCTTCCGCACGGGTATGCAGATCCACCTTTCGGAAACCGAAAAGGAGCATGCGGATTGTATCGGCCGCTGGGGGAAAACGCCCACCGAGTTTTTCCGTGACACGGGCGTGCTGGACGTTCCCACCACGGCGGCGCACGGCGTGTATCTCACCGATTCGGATATGGCTATTCTGGCCGAGAAGGGCGCTTCGGTGGCGCACAATCCCGTGAGCAATCTGAAGCTGGGAAGCGGCGTGATGCGCTTGCGAAAGCTGATAGACAGCGGCGTGAACGTTGCTCTCGGCACCGACGGTGTTGCCTCCAACAATCGCCTCGATATGCTCCGCGAGATGCAAACGGCGGCGATCCTGCACAAGGGCGTGAATCGTGATCCCGAGGCGATCACGGCGCTCGAGGCTTTCCGCCTGGCAACGAAAAACGGTGCCATTGCGCAAAGAAGAGCCGATTGCGGCGAGATCCGCGTGGGCAACCGCGCCGATCTTGTGCTGATCGATCGGAATGCACTTCACAATATCCCCTGCTACGACGATTACGCAATGCTGGCCTACAGTGCCGAGCGCTCGGACGTCCGCATGACCATGGTGGATGGGCGTATACTTTACCGCAACGGTGAATATACTTCCATCGATGAGGAGCGGCTCCGCTATGATTGCAGGGAGACGTTTGCTCACTACTTTGATTAAACGGCGGTGATGAGCATGGTGAAGAGCGGAAAAACAAAAGGAACGGGATTTGCATCCGGTGTTCTGCTGCTATCGCTCTCCACCCTGCTCGTGAAGCTGGTAGGTCTCCTTTATAAGATCCCCCTGCTTTCCTATCTCGGATCGGTGGGGATGGGATATTTTTATTCGGCCTACGAGCTCTACGCCCTGTTTTGCGTGATCGCCACGGCCGGATTGCCCGTGGCACTTTCGGTGTTGATCTCCGCCGCTCTGGCAAGGGGCGACGAAGCGGAGGTGGAGCGGATCTATCGCTCGGCCATGCGGATCTTTTTCTGGATCGGGATCGTCGGAAGCGCGTCGATGGTGCTTCTGGCCGACACCTTTTGCCGATTGCTTCAAAGCGACGGCGCGCGCGCATCCATGATCGCTATTGCTCCAACGGTGCTGTTTATCTGTCTGTCCTCGGGGTACAGAGGCTATTTTCAAGGACACGGCCGCATGGCGCCAACGGCGATCTCTCAGCTGCTGGAGGCCGTTGGGAAATTGGCGCTTGGCCTTTGGTTTGCCTCCGGAGCCCATGCGGCCGGAATGGAAGCCGCTCGGGTGGCCGCCGCGGCAGGATGGGGGCTCACTCTCTCCACGGCACTTTCCACGCTCTATCTGGCCCTACGAAAGGGACGCGGGACGGCGCGAGTGGCGTGTGAAGCGGCAGCGGGCGGCACGGTGCGGCGATCACTGCTGCGTTTGGCGATCCCAATGACGCTGGGAGCCTCTGTGGTCAGCCTCACCAAAATGATCGACGTGACGATGATCCTGCGGCGCCTGCAGGCCATCGGGTATTCCGAAACCGAGGCCAACGAGCTTTACGGTAGCTACACGGCGTTGGCACTCTCGGTGTTTGCCCTGATCCCCTCGCTGATCAGCTCCATTGCTCTTCCGCTCACCCCCATTCTTTCGGGGGCGATCGAGCGCGGTGACCTGAGTCGGCAGAGGCTGATGACAAAAACGGCCTATCGCCTCACCGCTTTGTTTGCCGTGCCTGCCTCGTTGGGCGTGACGGTGCTTTCCGAACCGATCCTTTCGCTTCTGTTCGGAAATGAGCCCAAGGCCGTTCAGCAGGCGGCTCCCTTGCTTTCTGCTTTGGGAGTGTCGATCCTGCTTTCCTGCATGATCACCACCACAAGCTCCGTGCTGCATGCCTATCGTGCCGTGCGATTGCCCGTTTATTCCATGCTGGCAGGAGCGGCGGTGAAGATCCTTTCGGCCTATCTTCTGATCGGGCATCCGCAGATCGGAATTGTGGGCGCCCCCTTCAGCACCTTTTTGTGTGATCTGACCGTGGTCATGATGAATTTATTGTTTGTCTTCCGTTTGTGCCGCGTGGAGGGCCTGTCGGGTGTGTTGTTCCGACCTTTGGTTGCCGCCGTGGCGGCGGTTGGCGTGGCCGCGGTGGTCTTTTGGGCAGTCGAGCCGAGCCTTGGCAGCGGCCCATCGGTTCTGCTTGCGCTGGGCCTGTGTGTTCTGATCTACCTGCCCATGGCTTTTCTGACCGGAGCGGTGGATCGGGAGGAGCTTTCTGCCATTCCGATGGGAGGACGGCTCCGCGGCATAGCCGTTCGATTTCGACTTTTGCGATGAAGCTGACAAGGAAGGAAAAGAAAAAATGAAAAACAGAGAGGAGATCCTGCGCCGTCTGGCGGCGAAGGAGACCTACACATTTGACGATCTGCGCGACGTGATGGCTCTGCTTCGGAGCGAGGGCGGATGCCCTTGGGATCTGGAGCAGACGCATCAGAGCATTCGCGCCTGCATGATCGAGGAGGCCTACGAGGTTGTGGAGGCGATCGACACGGAGAATCCCGTTTTGCTTCGGGAGGAGCTGGGCGTCGTGCTGTTTCAGGTGATGTTCCACTCCCGCGTGGAGGAGGAGCAGGGAAGATTCTGCGTGGAGGACGTGGTTAGCGACATCTGCGCGAAAATGATCCACCGCCATCCCCACGTGTTTGGTAGCGTTGAGACCGATAGCTCCGAGGAGGTTTTGCGCCGTTGGGAGGAGATCAAAACCGAGGAAAAGCAAAGAACCACGCTTTCCTCGCGGCTGAGAGCCGTTCCTCCCATGCTTCCCGCGCTGATGCGTGCCTCCAAGATCGTGAAAAAGGCCGAGGCTCCTGCCCCCATGCAGCAGATTGAGGCGGAGGAGCTGGGGGAGCAGCTTTTGAACTTGGTGCGAAAGGCCGTGGCAGGCGGCTTGGATGCAGAGCAATGCTTGGGACAAGCTGTGGAGCGATTGATCCTTGCGGCCGAGGAACGGGAAGAGCAATAAAAAAGAGAAAATGTGAAAACCGACTTGAAAATCGGTCGATCATATGATAAAATGAAATTGGATCTCAAGGGGAACGAATGATATGACGAAATCAAAGCTGATCGGCGAGGTTGCGGCCAAAACGGGAATCACCGGAAAGCAGGCAGGGATTGTTTGCGAGGCACTGCTGGAATGCCTTTCGGATTCGCTGGCGCGCGGAGAGGACGTGGTGCTTTCCGGGTTTGGAGCCTTTTCGGTTCGCACGCGATCTGCCCACATGGGAAGAAACCCGAAAACGGGCGAGGCTGTGGAGGTGCCGTCGGCAAAAACGGTGGGCTTCACGGCAGGAAAAACGCTGAAGGAGAAGATCAATGAGACTTGATAAATACTTAAAGGTGTCGCGCATCATCAAGCGCCGCACCGTTGCAAACGAGGCCTGCGATGCCGCACACGTCACGGTGAACGGCAGACCTGCCAAGGCGTCCTACGACGTGAAGGAGGGCGACGTGCTGGAGATCACCTTCGGCCAGCGAACGCTGAAGGTTCGAGTGCTGGACGTGAAGGAATACACGGCCAAGGCCGATGCCGCCGGGCTCTACGAGGTGATTTCCTGACCTTGGCATAAAACCACCCGCTTGTGCATACTGTAGCATATCCGAAGGAAAGAGAGGACTGCTTATGGATGCAATGAAAAAGCCCGCAACGGGAGAGATCGCCCTGCGGGATCGGAAGCTTCTGGAGCTGAGCGGCGTGAAGGAGGCCTTGCGGTTTGATGAGGATAATGCGGTGCTCAGCACCGAATGCGGAAGACTGACGGTGGAGGGAAGTGCTCTGCACGTCACGGTGCTGGATCTTGCACAAGGCAAGGTGAGCCTGGAGGGGCGCGTGGATGCGCTTTACTATGAGGATCCCGACGGAGAAGCGGGGGAGCGGCGCGGTCTGCTGGCGCGGCTTTTCCGAGGATGAACGTTTCACAGGCGGCGGTTGCGCTGTTGTATGCGGCGTCGGCGCTTTTGGGCGGCGGATTGGCCGTTGCATACGCGTGGATGCAGGCCTGCATACGGGTGTTGACGGACGAAGCCTCGGAGCGCGATGCCTGCGGTTTATGGAGGCGAGAGCTTCCCTTGATCGGCAGGAGACGGCGGAAAAGGCGGCCGGCGGCCCTTTTGCGAGGTGTGGGAGATTTTCTTCTGTGCATTGTGGGAGCGGTGGCGTTTATTCTGGTGTTCTATCAGATCAACGGCGGGCGAGTCCGCTATCTCGCATTTCTCTGTGCGTTGGCAGGAGGAATTTCGGTGTGGCGGGCCTTGCATTGTGCGGTTGAAGCCGTGAGCGAGGGCGTGCTGTTTTTCGTGAGTGCCCTGTGGGGCTACGGGAGCTTTGTGCTTTCATGGCCGATCAGACTGGTGGCCGAGCCCATCGCAAGGTGCGCGGCAAGGAAAAAAGAAAAGCTGCGGGGGCGTGAGCGCCTGCGCAAAACGGAATTGGCGTTTTCGGAGATTTCGCAGACTGCGGCGATCCTCTTCGGGAGCGGGAAAGGAGACGGACGTCATGAAAAAGCAAAGAAAGGCCTTCAGCCTGAGTCTGCTGGTGCGAGTGTTTTTGGCGGTGATCGTGGTGGTGTCGCTGGTGGTGTTCGTCAACAGCGTGATGAAATATAATCAGCTTCTGGAAAAGCAGCAGGAGCTGGAGGAAACGAGAAATGAGCTGGTGGAGGAAAAGGAGGAATTGGAGGAGCTGATGCAGGCGGAGGACGGGGAATCCTACGTGATCCGCATGGCGAGGCGCTTCTGGGGATTGTTTTTCCCCGACGAGGAGATCTTTTTCAACGACCGCAATTCATAAAGGAAGAGGCAGCATGGCAGAAAAGAAAAAGGAAGGACAAAAGATCGTAGCGCAAAACAAAAAGGCTTGGCACGATTATTTTGTGGATGAAAAATACGAGGCGGGTGTGGCGCTTTCGGGCACCGAGATCAAGAGCATCCGTCGGGGAGCGGTGAATCTGAAGGATTCCTATTGCTCCTTTAAAAATGGGGAAATGTTTGCCGTTGGCGTGCATATCAGCCCCTATGAGCAGGGCAATCGCTTCAATCACGAGCCCCTGCGGGAGAAAAAGCTCCTGATGCACAAAAGAGAGATCATGAAGCTGCAGGGATTGGTTCAGCAAAAGGGATTTACGCTGATCCCGCTGTCTCTCTATTTTTCGGGGAGCTACGTGAAAATGGAGATCGGACTTTGTCGCGGTAAGAAGCTCTACGATAAGAGAGATTCCGATGCAGAGCGACAGGCCAATCGAGATATCGACCGACATATGAAGGATCGGCGCTACGAGGGATGAGAAAGGACGGCAGAGGATGTTGAACACAAAGGAGCCTTGCTATTTGTTTTTTGATTACGATGGCACGGTTTTTCTGAAGGGGAGGCTTCCCGAGGAAAATAAACGTGCAATGGAGGCGGCGCAGGCGCTGGGGCATCAGGTGATCCTGAACACCGGCCGATCCTGGGGCGGCTACGATCGAAGCAAGGCAGAAAATCAAGGAATCCAATGGGATGGCTATATTTTCGGCGGAAGCGATATCAACTATCGAGGCGAGCGGATCCGCGAGCATCATATCAGCCGCGGAACGGCGATCGCATGGGTGCGCTACGCGATGGAAGCAAAAACATGGGTTGCTCTGGAGGGAGAGGAGCGAAACGTGCGGATCTGGTTTGACCGCGAGGAAAACGATCTCACGCTCTATGGAGAGGCCTACGTTTGGGAAAAGATCCTTTCCTATCTGGAGCAGACTGCGATCACGAAGCTTTCGGTTGGACGGTTGGACGGCAATGCCCCCGTCACAACGGAAAATCTCGTTGTGCATAGCACCTATGCCGAGGTGTTTCCGCAGGGACGGGATAAGGGCGTGGCCATTCTGGAATTTTGCGAGCATTTCGGCGTGAAGCCGGAGCAATGCGTGTGCTTTGGCGATAGCCTCAACGATCTGGCCATGTTTGAAACCTGCACCACCTCTGTGTGCATGTCGGGTGCCCCGGAGGAGCTGAAGGAGCTGGCCACCTACTGCGCCAAAGGGGAATTCGGCGTGGCAGAGGGCTTGAAGTGGTTGTTTGGCGCGGATTTGGACTTGACAAACGGAGAAAAATAAAGTATAATATAAGAGCGTTCCCGCTGAGGAGACAGCGGGGGCGAGTTGCTGAGAGCGCCGAGAAGCGGGGCCACTCCATGAAAATGGGGGTGCAATGGTTTCGACGGGGATTCTGAGGCAAGATAAGCGTGGCGAGCCGGGTAATCTCGTAAACTGCCTAACCTTAAAAAATAAACGACAACTCTCAAGTTGCAATGGCTGCCTGAGTTTTACGCTTCGGCGTAAAGCTTGGCAGTGCCGTGGCCTGCGGGCCACCCGTTCCTCTGCCGAGGACTGCGACGGCAGACTGAACGTCATCTGAGCAGTGAACTTGCATCGGTGGTTCGCTCTTGAACCGGTCAAGCAAAAAAGGGCTACCCAAAGGATAGCGTGCCTGTTCGCGCTCCCCAAACGGAATACAAAATAGCAGACTGCCCACGGAGAAGGTCTTGTCAAGGGGTTTTCGGACATGGGTTCGATTCCCATCATCTCCACCAATAAGAGAAGACACCCGAAGGGGTGTCTTCTCTTATTGGTGGAGCATTTATTGTCCGAATCGGAGCCACTCATTTTTTCGGAGAAAAAATGATAGAATTTGCGCTGAGATGAAGCAACAAAGTTTCGTGGCATTGCGGCGCAAATTTGGGTTCAGATTCCCATCATGAAAAAACGACAAGTTTCGACTTGTCGTTTTTTCAACGAAATTCGCCTA
>JAZRCQ010000015.1:0-27481 GCA_045659845.1 Eubacteriales bacterium | reverse complement strand
AACTTGAAAATTCAGCTTTCTATCTCTAAAAACTTCGCAGAATATTAGTTAGGGGCATAGCACCACGAAAGGCTCCCCTGTGCAAGGGGAGCTGGCGGCGTCAGCCGACTGGGGGGTTGTGAACTAAGGAGATTTGGCTTTTTAAAAGGACAACCCTACCGCCTCGCAAAGCTCGGCACCGCGAACTTTGCCATAGGCAAATTCGTCGGCGCTTTGCGCCTTCCCCTGTGCGCAGGGGAGGCATTTCAGATAGCAATATTCTTAACATTCAGCACTCTAACCTTCGTGATTCCGCTCAATATTAGTTGGAAATGTCGCACCACAGGAGCCCTTTTTCAAATGGTGGCTAATGCTTCACTACCGAAGGGTTGTTCCCTACCAAATCCAAAAGAAAAAGCCGAGGCACCCCTCCGGATCGGGGTGCCTCGGCTTTTTTGAATCGGTTATTTTCTCCGCAGGAAGGACAGGAAGAACAGCCAATCGCGGCGGCTGAAATAGTGCCTTCCGGCGCGCATGGTGAGCCCGATCTGCCCCTTCGCGGTGGAGCATCCCGTGGTCATGTGCCCACGGTCGGGATCCAATCCCATCACGCCCATTTTTTCGTAGATCACCGAGGCCGCCTCAAGGGAAAGATACTGTGCATCGGTGTCGGCCCAAGTGTCCTCCTCGGCCGTGGCCACCGAAAGCTTACGGGGAGCCACCAGCGCGGTGAGATAGTGCTGATCGAAGGGCATTTCCGCCTCGCGGTTGGAATAGCTTGCAAAGTGAGGCGCGAACCAATAGGGGAACACGCGGCAGATGCGCTCCACCGTTTCCCCACCCTTTTCGCGGGAGATCGCCACGCCGCAGCAGCCGGAATTATTGGAATGAACGCCGGCAAAGCGCGTGTCCAAGGCGGCGGTCAGAAGCGCGGTCTTGCCCAAGCGGGAATGACCGGTAACGTAGAGCTCGCCCTCGGCCACCAAGCCGTTTTCCAGCAGATAGGTGGCAACCTGAGAGGCCGCCCAAGCCCAGATGCGAAGCTTTCCCGCCGAATGGGGATCGGATCTGTCGGAAAGCAGGGGCGCTACGCCGTTTTCAAAATCGTTGTCGTCGGAGGTGACGTCGATATAATGCACGCGCGCCACGCCAACGCCCGCCTCCATGATCTCCTCGAAGGGGATATAGCATCTGGTCTCGTCGATGGAGAAATCCAGTGCCACCACCATGGGGCAGGTGCCTGCCTCAGCAGGCAGATAAAGATCCACGGGGAAGGATGCGCTCCGCTCCCCTTTGGTGACCTTGAAGCGCAGGCGCTCATGCGTTTTGCAGCTGCCGGCATAGTGAGCGCGGCGGATCGGAGCCTCCGGCTCCACCGTGACGGTCAGCTCTCCCTCGGAAATATGGCCGTACTCCTCGTCCAACAGAAGCTTGATCGTGGCCTCGCGATCAAAATTTCCCTTTTCGTCATAGAGAAAATCGGGCAAAGAAAAGGCAGAGCTATAGCGATCGGTGTTTGAAAGGATCTCGGATTGAAAATGCAGCTTCATATTTGCTTCTCCTCGCTTGGAATGATTTTTCAGTGCTTGCCGGAAAACTCTCCGTAGATCGGCTGAGACCATGCGCGGCGGCCTCTGTCGTCCACCACCGTTACGCGGACGTAGCCGGCGTAGATGGGCTTGAGATCGAATCTCGCCTCGGTCACGGAGGCTTGAGTTCCGGGCGCGTTCACCACTCTGGCCTGACGCCCGATCGTGGTGAGCATCACCTTGGCGGCGGGAGAGGTTTTCACCACGAGAACGTCATCCTCGATGTACATATCGTGGATCAGCGGGCCGTTGGAGGCATAGAAATTGCCGGCCTTCAGCGCGCGAACGATAGCTCCCTGAGAAAGCTCCTCGGATTTCACCATCACGAAGCCGCCCAGAGAATCCCAGGAGGCAGTTCCCTTGGGATGATGGTTGTGGGCATCGTCGGTGGCGGTGCAGAAAAGGTGCTGGCCGCGGCGCAGCAGGGTGTCGTAGAGATGATCGTTGTTTTCATCAAAGCCCAGCGTGATGCAGCTGTGGTTGTAGATCTCCATAGCGAAGATGTTGGTCACGTCCAGATTGCGATAGTCCTCCTCGGTCTGCTGGGACCACGTGGGGTGATTGAGCATGGCAACGAAGCCGTGCTTGGCAAATTCGTTGATCATCACGTTGATATTATCGTAGTCTCTCTGGAAATCGGGAGTGCCAACGTAGGGCTGGATATCGCGCAGGTCGCCTCTCTTGCCCCAAACGAAGCGGGGATTCCAGCAGGGAAGCGCCACGTGATGCGGATCCTCATGGAAGAAATTGATGTGGTAGCAGGGGCGGGAGGCCTCGGGCATCTCTCCCATGCGCTTCACGTCGATCTCAACGGCGGTGAGCGCCAGGAAGTTTTCATCGCTCAGCTCGGAATGGTCGATCAGAACGTTGTGATCGCTGTAGGCCAAAACGGAATAGCCGGCCGAGCGATAGATATCCTTCAGCTCCTCGGGAGTGAGCTTTCCGTCGGAATTCACGCTGTGGCAATGCAGATTGGCCTTATAGAATTGGCCCTCCTGCGGAAAAATATATTGCTTCATCTCTGCAGTTCCTCCTTATAAAAGTACATTTTTTTCTAATTATAGCACACGCCCCTCGCCTTGTCAATTCCTTTTTAAACAAAAAGGTACAAAAACGAAACCTCCCCTCGCCGGAGGCTCCTCCAAAAATTTTTGCCGAACGGTTGCAATTTTGAAAAAGAGATGGTATAATAAAAAAGACCCCCATTTTTCTGAAAGGAGCTTGCCCATGCCGTATCAATTTGAATTCGACACCCACACGTGGATCATCGAAAACGTGAAATTTGATTTTCTCACCCATTCCGAGAGCTTTCTGCAGAGAAACGCCAAGGGCTATGAAAAGCCCTTTCATTCCCACGTTTACTACGAGCTGCTCTTCTCCGCCTCCGACGGCAGCGCCGAGCTTTTCTACGACAATCAGCGCCGCCTGCTCAAGCAAAACGATTTTGTGATCACCGCCCCCTACTACACGCACCGCGCCGCCATCCTCGATGAAGAAAGCCTGCTCAGCTTCGGCTTCCTCTTCCGCCTCCACGATAAAAAGGAGGCCTCCTCGCAGGATCTCTTCCGCCGCCTGCAAAACAACGTGGCCGGGCACAATTGCATCATCGGCAACGGCGGCAAGGAGCTGGGCAGGATCTGCCGCCAGCTCAGGGAATTCTCCGCCGCCACAAACGTGCTGGACGAAAGCAGCCTCGTGGCCTCCTTTTT
This sequence comes from Eubacteriales bacterium, assembly GCA_045659845.1. Lineage (GTDB taxonomy): Bacteria > Bacillota > Clostridia > Oscillospirales > CAG-272 > UMGS1865. The sequence goes on along the minus strand of JAZRCQ010000015.1, from coordinate 24,204 downwards.
GCTGATGCTCTTCCGCATCCTGCGGAATCTGGAGACCGAAGGGCTCGGCGAGCGTGTGCTCTACGTGGAGCCCAAGGATGCCTCCTCCGAAAAGGCGGCCCGCTCCCGCATTCCCGGCGAGATCGCCAGCACCATCAACAATCTCCTCTCGGATTCCTTCACCACCGACGTCACCCCCGAGGATATCGCCGCCTCCTACTACGTGAGCCCCAAGCAGGTGAATCGCTATATCCACAATCAGTACGGCAAGACCTTCATGCAGCGGAAAACGCAGCTCCGCATGGACTATGCCGGGCAGCTCCTGCGGGAAAGCAACCTATCCATCGAGGCCATTTCCGAGAAGGTTGGCTATCATTCCATCAATAGTTTTTATTCAGCCTTCAAGGTGTATTTCGGCATCACTCCCCATTCTTATCGCGTTGGCAAGGAGCCCATTCGTTAAAACGGTTAAATTTCGTAATATCAAAGTGCGAACCGCCTCGCTTTATCCCCTCCGAGGCGGTGCGCACTCTTTTTTGTCCTTGGGAAAATATTCAAGTTTTAGCATTTCGACGGCGCAATTAGATCATTTTTGTAAGTATTTCACAAAAAAGTACGAAAAAATGACATTTGCGACTAAAGAAAGTCTATTCCCCATTATTGACAAAACAAATGCTTCAATTTATAATAAAATCACGGATGCCTGTCTTTTCTTCGGAGAGAGGCATCTTTCGATGCGCGGAGAAAGCTCCGCAGCAGATCAATACCAAACAGAAAGGAGAAAAACTGTGAAAAAAGGATTGATCATGATCTTGGTGCTCTGCATGCTCCTGCCTCTGGCTGCAGCCTGCGGCAATGACAGCGGAACACCCAGCGCTACCACCGCAGGCAATTCCAACGCCACGGCGGAGCCCCAAAGCTACGAGGATTCCATCCCCCAAAGAGATTATAATCTGGAGGAGATCCACGTGCTTTGCACCGACCAGACTCTGAATTTCTACAACGTGACCGAGGAGGATAAAGATCCCGTTTCCGTTGCAGTATTCAAGAGAAACACCGCCGTAGAGGAGCGCTTCAACGTAATGTTCAAGCACACCAACATGAACGGCAACAGCAACGGCAAGGATGAATTCCAGACCGCGCTGAGAAACTCCACCACCATGGGCGACGATGGATTCGACATTGTGGTTGGACAGAACTACTATTGCCTTCCCGTAGCTGCCGAAGGCAAGCTGCAGGATCTCGCCTCCAGCCCCTATATCCATTGGGATGAGGCTTGGTACTCCGATAAGATCAACGAGAACGCCAACATCAACGGCCGCGTGTTCGGAGCCAGCGGATCCTACATCATGTCTCAGATCTCCTATGCTCTCGCAACCTTCTATTGCAAGGAGCTCTTCGAGGCTCGCTATCCCGACGTGGATCTCTACCAGAAGGTGAGAGACATGGAATGGACGCAGGAGCTTCTGCAGGAATACTGTGCTGACATCTATATTGACGTCGACAGCAGCAACACCTTCACTGAGGCAGACGACTTCGGCTACGTTTACAACGCTCACGGCGTTGCCGCCTCCGTTGCAGCCTCCAACGTTCCGATCACCTCCAAGGACGACAATGGCGAGATGACCGTGCTCAACTACTACAATGAGCATTCTCAGAAGGTGTTTGAAACCTATTTCGAGTTCTTCAATGAAAACCGCGGCGTTTATAAGATGAACAACGACTATGCTCCCGCCGAGATGATCGGCCGCGGACGCACGCTCTTCGCTTGCGCACAGCTGGGCTCCATGCACGATTGCACCGATCTGAAGAACTCCGAGCTGCACTTCGGCGTGCTTCCCATGCCCCTCTTCGACAGCGAGCAGGAGGAATACTTCACCTACACCATGCGTTGGGAGCTCTTCTACATTCCCGTGAATGCAGATTTCGAGCGCTCCGCCATCATTCTGGAGCATCTCAACTATCAAACCGAGAAGCAGGTGATCCCCGCCTACTGGGAGGAAGCACTCACCCTTCGCGCAGCCGACACCGATCAGGATTCCGAAATGATGTATATCGTTCGCGATTCTCTGTGGTATGACTTCGTCACCTTCTTCAACCACGAGGTTGACATGAGAGACGCCATCGCCTCTCATATCAACAACGGCTCCACTCGCTTCACCGTTTGGTGGAACTCCAACAAGACCCGTTTGCAAACCGCACTGGAAACCACGCTGGAGAAATACGGCGCGGTGACCATCGGATAATAATCAAAGGAGAAAAACAACATGAAACGCTACGTATCTCTTGTTTGTGTACTGGCGATGTTGATTTCTGCATTCGCTATGTTCACCGTGAGTGCCGAAGCACCTGCCACTGTTTCCAAGTGGGACGGCGTGGTTCCCGAGGCAAACCTCGATTACCATTTCGCCGGTGAAGGCACTGCCGAAAATCCCTACCTCATTCAAAGCGCCGCCGAGCTGGCACAGTTCGCCGCTAATGTGCGTTTGAATGATGAGACCACCTGCTACACCGGCAAATACTTCCGCCTGATCACGGACATCGACCTTGACAGCAAGCCTTGGTACGGAATTGGCGGATGCTTCGAAATCGCCGGCTTCGCCCCGTGCGACGGTAGCGTTAACGCCGAGACCGATTCCAGATTCTATAGCTTCTTTGCAGGCATTTTTGATGGTGATAATCACAAGATCTACAATCTGACTCTCGCTGAAAAGCATGTGAACGGCCTCTTCGGTCTGATTTCCTCTTCCGCGCTCACTTCCGAGCCGGGTGAAACCGTTGCAACGGTGAAAAACATCGGAATTGAAAGTGGTAGCACCAACGTGACCAACAAGAACCGTCTCGGCGGCGTCGTTGGCGGTATGAGACTGAACTCCAAGGTTGAGAACTGCTACAACAAATCCTCTATCACCGTTACCGGTCTTACCTCCCAGGCATACATCGGCGGTGTGGTTGGCGTGGGTATGGATGCGGCAACCGGAAAAACGATCTCTCATTGCTACAACACCGGTGCGATCAACGTGGTAGAATGCAATTCCACCTTCCGCGTTGGTGGTGTGGTCGGCGGTATGCTGGGAAAAGGCACCGTGATCGATACCTGCTACGGCTTTGGTCCCGTTACCTTGACTCATAATCAGTCTAAGAGTGCCACATCTAAGGCAGTTGGTGTTTTGGCAGGCGCAGTGATGGATTCCCCCACTCTGAAGAACTGCTATGCCCATGCAGATATTTCTGCTATCAGCTATGTTGAAAGCAAGGCAAACACTTGGCACACCGGTCCCTTCATCGGCGCATACGGTCTTTTGAGCGGTGCTTCTGCCGACAGCGCAAAGTTTGTGAATCTTTCCTATACGCAGAGCGCCAACACCTATTTTGGCGTTGAGAATGGCACCGAAAAGAGATGGGGCTTCGGAAACTCCGCAACGGCAACCGGAAACAGCTTCCTTACCGAGATTCCTCTCGCAGAGGCCAAGACTCTGGCCGATATTCTCCCCGCAGATCTGAACGGCTTCCTCGCCGCCAGCGGCAACGATGCCATCGCCACCGCTCCCGAATTCATCGGCGTGCAGACCACCGAGGCTGCAGAGGGCAAGTATTCCGCAAGATTCCTGCTCGGTCTGGATTCTCTGGACTACGATGCAGCTGAATTCGAGATCGTTGCCACCTATGAAAAGGACGGTCAGACCGTGACCGCCAAGAACGGCTTCAAGGCTATTACCGCTGTTTATCGCGACGTTCTCGCCGACGGCAAGAGCGTGACCTCCATCTCCGAGGGCCACAACTACATGGCCGTGATGGTTGTGAACGGCATTCCCGCCGATGCCACCATCTCCTTCGAGGTGAAGTCCTTCGTTTACGTAAGCGGCGCAAAGACCCTCGTTGACACCGACACCGTTGTGATCAACGCGGTAGCATAAAATGCAAGGAGGATCTGAAAATGAAGCATTATGAAGCACCTGTGATGGAGCTGACCGCTCTTGAGCTTGCCGATATCCTCACCCTCTCCGTTTCCGATTGGAAGGATCCTGTTCTCGAGCAGGAATTCGGAGATCAAAATTAACTCCATGCGCACAGCGCAAAAAATAAAAAACAAAAAGGAGAAAAAATCATGAAAAAAATCGTTAGCTTGCTTTGCATCCTGACACTGCTGCTTTCCACCTTTGCTATGATGGCAAGCGCAGCCACCACCGAGCCCTCCAAATGGGATGGCGTTGTTCCCGCTGCTCAGCCCGACTATCAGTTTGAGGGCGAAGGCACCGAGGCTTCCCCCTACCTGATCAAGTCTGCTGCCGAGCTTGCAATCTTCGCAGCAAACTGCCGCTACAACTCTGTTGAGACCACCTACAGCGGCAAGTACTTCAAGCTCACCGTTGACATCGATATGCAGAACAAGGAGTGGTGGGGTATCGGCGGTGCCACCCCCAACAACTCCGGCTTCCCCACCACCGAGGAGGATATCTATCGCTTCTCTTACTTCGCAGGCATCTTTGATGGCGCAGGCCACAAGATCTACAACTTCAACCTCGCCAGCACCACCGAGATCGACGTGGATGTGAAGGATGCAGACGGCAACGTAACCGGCACCGAGAAGAAGCTGGTTGCCGTTGATAAGCAGGGCCTGTTCGGCTGGGTTGTTGGTGCAACCGTGAAGAACATCGGTATTGAGAGCGGTAACGTCACTCTCACCAACGTTGCAAGAAGCGGCCTGCTGGTTGGTACCTCCCGCCACGGCTTCCTCATCGACAACTGCTACAACAAGGCAAACCTCACCGTTGAGACCAACGTTAAGTACGCCATGATCGGTATGTTCACCGGCGCTTCCATGGACCCTTGGAAGAACAACCACAACACCCAGCAGACTGCTGAGAACGTTTACCAGGGCAAGACCATCTCCAACTCCTACAACACCGGTAAGCTCACCGTGACCATGACCTCCGCCGATGCAAACAACGAGTTCCGTATTGGCGGTATCGTTGGCGCATACGTTGGCGGCGCTCCCGAGTTCATCAACGTTTACAACACCGGCGACATCGATATCACCAACTCCAACGCCATCCGTGCCGACGGCAAGGGCAATGCCCGTATCGGCGGTCTCGCAGGCGCGTTCCTCGACAACTGCTACGCCGTTAAGAGCTACTACACCGGCACGATCACCTTCAATGCCACCGTCGACACCGCAAGAGACTATGGCAACTTCGGCTACCTCTTCGGCGGCGTGAGCGGCAACTTCGTGACCGAGCCCGACGCAGACGGCAATTACTCCGTTTCCTATAAGGGAACCTTCACCTGCAACGGCACCGCCGTTGAGGCAGGCATCGGTAAGGCAACCTACGAGTGGCTGAAGCCCTCCGAGGCAGCTATCACCGTTCCTCTGGCAGCCAACAGCGATTTCATGATCGCCATCGCCGAGGATAAGCCCGTAGAGCAGCCCACCGAGGAGCCCACTCAGGCTCCCGAGACTCCCACCGAGAAGCCCACTCAGGCTCCCGAGACGCCCACCAAGGCTCCCGAGGCCACCACGAAGGCTCCCGAGGCCACCAACGCTCCCTCTACCACCGAGAAGAAGGGCTGCGGCTCCGCAATCGGCATCGTTTCCGTGATCGCTCTCACTGCAATCGCATCCGGTGCTGCTCTCTCCATCCGCAAGAAGGAAGACTGATTCCCAATCCCTGATCTGAAGCCTCCCGCCCTTCGGGGCGGGGGGGCACCTGAAAAAAAACGGGCGCCCGCCGATTCGACACCGTCGCCGGCCGGTGCCCCGTTTGCTTTGCACCCCTTTTTGAAAGGAGTTCTATTTTGAAAAAATTGATCGTTATGCTAACACTTTGTTCGATTCTCCTCGGAGGCCTTTCCGCCTCCCTTTCCCCCCTTGCAGCTGAGGCCTCCGCCTCCGACGGCTATTATCATGGCGAGAGAACCGTTTCCACCGTTTGGTCTCCCACCTCCTTTAACAGTGCATATCCCAAGTATCGGATCCCCGGTGTGGTCGTAACCAAAAAGGACACCGTGATCATCTACTGCGAAGCCAGAACGGGCGATAATTCCGATTCCCTCGCCTCCGGAAACGACTGGTGCAAGATGGATATCTTCATCCAGCGCTCCGAGGACGGCGGCAAGACCTTCGGCGATCGGATCTATATTGCCAAGGGTACCCGTCAGGCCGCCACCACCAATAATCCCGTGATGATCGTTGGCAACGACAACACCCTGCATATCCTCTACTGTAAAAATTATAGCGTGAAGGGCGGCGGCCTCTGGTATCGCAAGAGCACCGACGACGGCAAGACCTGGACGCCCGAGCGCAATATCTCCGAGTTCACCCAATCCACGCCCCACGATGCCTTTGCCTTTGGCCCCACCCACGGTATCTGCACCCGCGAAGGCGTGCTGATGACCGCGATCTGGCTGGTGCCCAAGGGAACCGGCCGCGATGGCAAGATCACCTCCCACGGCCCCAATCAGGCGCACGTGTTCTATAGCGAGGACAACGGCGAAACCTGGAAGCTCACCGGCAGAGCCTCCACCAATCCCAACGAAACGGCCATTGCACAGCTCTCCGACGGCTCCATCATCCTCAATTCCCGCTCCTCCAACAATCGAAGGATCACCACAAGCCCCAACGGCATCAGTAACTGGACCACCACCTATGCCGACGAAACGCTCATTGATCCCGGCTGCTGCGGCGGCATGGTGACCGTGGATCTCCCCGGCCTGCCCTATGCCCACCTCTTCGTGAACTGCGCCAGCCAATCGGCTCGCGACCACGTCACTCTTCGCGTCAGCTTCGACGATTGCATAACGTGGGAAAAATCCATCCTTCTGGATGAATACAACGGCGGCTATTGCGACGTGGCCGTGGACAGCAAGGGAAAGATCTACGTGCTTTATGAATGGTCGATGGGCGCGCGGATGCGCCTCTACACCTGCAGCTTCGTGGACGAGTTCCTCTCCGATGCCGACGAGAAGCGCCTCTCCGATCAAACCGAATTTTCCTTTGCCACCGAGGCCGATCTGGCCCCGCTGGGCGCCTTCAATCGCGTGGAGCCCTCCATCCATGAGGATGCGCTCCGCCTCACCGTTAAAGAAACCTCCAAGCACACCTTCCGCATGGATTTCTCCTCCATCACCGAGAATCTCTTCCTCCATCGCAGCACCGTGATGGCAATGAAGGTTCGCCTGAATTCCTCCACCTCGGGGAATATGAAGCTGGGAGCCTATTTCCAAACGGGACGCTTGGATTCCTACAACAAGGAAAAATTCAGCTCTGTTCTGATCAGCAACGATAACGAATGGCACACCGTGCTGGTGGATCTGGCCGCCGCCGGCGTGGAGGGAAGGCTCCACGGCATTCGCTTCGAGCTTTTCACCGACACTTTGCGCGGTGTGGTTGGCGACACCCTTGATATTGCCTCTGTCAGCTTCTTTGCCGACGAGGAGACCGCCAAGCGCGAGCTGGGCCTGACCAATGAGCCTTCCTCCACCGAGGAGCCCGCAACCACCCTCCCCACCGAGGAAGCGCCCACCGCGGAGCCTCCCGTCAAAAAGAAGGGCTGCGGCTCTGCGATCTCCGCACTTTCCGCTTTTGCGATGTCCGCTCTGACCGTGCTTCCTTTCTTCAGAAAGCGACGCAGAAAGGATTAACTCATGAAAAGGAAATCTCTGCTTATGCTACTCACCGCATCCTTGTTGCTCCCCCTGCTGGGAGCATTCCCCCTCTCGGCCGCGGCCGAGGATCCCTATTATCACGGAGAGAAAACGCTCACCACTCTGTGGTCGGCCCGCTCCGATGAGGGAAAATATCCAAATCACCGCATTCCCGGCATTGTGGTGACCAAAAAGGACACCGTGATCGTTTATTGCGAGGCCAGAACGGGCGACACCTCCCATTCCTTGAAAAACGCTGGTGACTGGTGCCTGATGGATATCTACATCCAGCGCTCCGAGGATGGCGGCAAGACCTTCAGCGATCCCATCTACATCGCCAAGGGCGACGATCTTCGCGCCTGCGTGAACAACCCCGTGATGATCGTTGGCAACGATAACACCCTGCATATCCTCTATTGCAAGAACTATAGCGTGCTGGGCGGCGGTCTTTGGTATCGCAAGAGCACCGACGACGGCAAAACCTGGAGCGAAGAGGTGAACGTTTCCAAGTTTGCCTCCTCCGTTCCCCACGATGCCTTCGCCTTTGGCCCCACCCACGGTCTCTGCACCCGCGACGGCGTGCTGATCTCTCCCGTTTGGCTGGTTCCCGCGGGAGGCGGACGGGATGGAAAGCTCACCGACCACGGCCCCTCTCAGGGCTACGTGTTCTATAGCAAGGACAACGGAGAAACCTGGCAGCTCAGCGGCCGCACGGCACAAAACGTTGGAGAAATGTGCATTGCCGAGCTTTCCAACGGCCACGTGATCCTCAACTCCCGCGCAACCGGCTATCGCAAGGTGACCACCAGCCCCAACGGCATCAGCAACTGGACCACCACCTACGTGGATGAGCAATTGCCCGATCCCTCCTGCTGCGGCGGTATGGTGCAGGTGGACCTTCCCGGCCTTCCCTACGCCCATCTTTTCGTGAACTGTGCCTCCCCCGTGGCGGAGGATCGCACCAAGGTTACCCTGCGATGCAGCTTCGATGACTGCGTCACGTGGGAAAAATCGGTACTGCTCGCGGAATATGAGGGCGGCTACTGCGACGTAGCCGTGGATAGCAAGGGCAAGATCTACGTGCTGTACGAGGTCAGCTTCGGCAAGCAGGTTCGGATGGTGACGATGAGCTTCGTGGACACCTTTATCAACGGAGATCCCCTGAAAACGGCATCCGTCACCGAATTTGATCTCTCCAAGGAGACCGCCCTGAATTACATTCAGTCCTCCAACCATCTGGAGGCTACCGCGGCAGACGGTGCGCTCCGCCTGACCACCACCGACACGCGCAAGCACTCCGTGCTTCTGAGCTTTGCCTCCGAAACCAAGAATCTCAATCTCACCCGAACCTCTGCCGCTGTTTTGCGCATGCGAGTGACCACGGAGGCAGGCGGCGAAATGCAGCTCGGCGTTTACACCGCCACCGGCCGACAAAAGCCAACCGAGGACGGCGGTTACACCAGAATCCCCGTTTCCGCGGACGGCGAATGGCAGGACGTGGTGGTTGATTTCACATCCTTCGGCGCCGCCGGACGCTTGAACGGCCTGCGCCTGGAGATGTTCTCCGATTCCCTTCGGGGAGCCGTTGGCGACACGATGGAGATCGCTTCCGTGAAATTCTATGAAGATGCCGACAAGGCCTACGCCGCCTTGGGAAAAGAAAATCCCAACCGTCCGCAGGACAGCACCGAAGAGGGAACGCAGGCAGAACCCTCTGCCACCGCTCCCGTTGATCCGCCGAAGGAGAAGGGCTGCCGATCTGTGGCATCCGCATTGTCCTCCTTGGCGGCAGTCTTCATGGCACTCCCCTTCCTGAAGCGCAAGCATAAAAAATGAGACGCTCGGCGCTTCGGCTTCTTGCCGTGATACTCCTCGCAATGCTCCTCCCCGCCCTTCCGATTTCGGCGGCGGAGGGGAGCGCAGGAGTGGCAGTCGATCAAAAGCCCATCTGGACATCGGCCTCCGACGGCGGAAAATATTCCAGGCATCGGATCCCGGGCATCGTGGTGACCAAAAAGGACACCGTGACCATCTACTGCGAGGCTCGAACGGGCGACACCACCTACTCTCTCTTCGACAAAAACGATTGGTGCCTGATGGATATCTATATCCAGCGCTCCGAGGACGGCGGCGAAACCTTTTCCGAGCCCATCTACATTGCCCGCGGCACACCGCAGTGCGCAACCGTTAACAACCCCGTGATCATCGTTGGGAATGACAATACTCTGCACATTCTCTATTGCAAAAATTACGATCATAACGGCGGCGGCCTTTGGTATCGCCGCAGTTACGACGACGGCAAAACCTGGACACCTGAGCGCGAGGTCACCGATGCCATCGCCGGAGTACCGCATCTCAGCGCGGCCTTCGGCCCCACTCACGGCATCTGCACCCGCGAAGGCGTGCTGATGGCCCCCATCTGGATGAGTCAGCCCGCCCATGCCTACGTATTCTACAGTAAGGACAACGGCGAGAGCTGGCAGCTGAGTGAGCCCGGCGCCCAAAACACCGGCGAAACCGATATCGTTCAGCTTTCGGATGGCAGCATCCTGCTCAATTCTCGCGCCACTCCCCATCGAAGGATCACCACCAGCCAAACGGGGATCGATGGCTGGTCAACCACCCGTATCGACACCAATCTGCCCGATCCCTCCTGCTGCGCGGGAATGGTGGCGGTGGATCTTCCCGGACTTCCCTACGCCCATCTCTTCACAAACTGTGCCACCACCGCCGATCGCAAAAATCTCACGCTGAGATGTAGCTTCGATGATTGCAACACCTTCTCCAAGGAGATCGTGATCAGCAGAGACTACGGCGGCTACAGCGACGTTGCGGTGGATAGCAAGGGCACGGTCTACGTGCTGTATGAGCTGAACGGGGGCCTTCGGATGAATCTTGCCCGATTGAGCTTTTTCGATGCCTTCTGCGCCGACGAGCGAGAGGTGATGACCAATTCAGCCACCCGCTTCGATCTGCGAGGCGCAGGCGCTTCTGCAATGGTGTCCTCCCATTCGGGCGGCACGGTTGAGGAAACCGCCGAGGGACTTCGCTTCACCGCCTCCGCAAAGAGCGCAAGCCGGCTGACGCTGGATCTTTCTCCCGTCAGCAAAAATATCAACCTTTCCGAATTCGGCGCGGTGGCGATCACCGTTCGCCTCCTTGCCCAAAATCCGGACATCCGCGAGATGATGGCGGAATTCCGATGCGGCCGACAGCTCTTTTCGGCAGAAAATGCCAAAGCCTCAGCGCTTTGTCGGGGCGACGGCACGGAATGCACGCTGATCTTTGATCTTTCCTCTATGCAAAGGCGAGACGGCATGCTCCGCTCTCTGCAGCTGAAGCCGGAAGGCAGCGCTCCGCTCGCCGAGGGCGACGTGCTTCTGCTCTCGGAGATCGCCTTTCTTGCCTCTCCCGAAGAGGCGCTGAAGAACTCCGAACAGAAGGAAACAGCCTCGGAGGAGCGCTCCTCCGAACCCAAACAAGCAGGCTGCGGCGCCTGCCTTTCCCCGTTAGTACTTTTGCCTCCTCTGGCGGCAGGCTTGCTTTCCTCTCGGAAAGAAAGCCTCCGAAAGCATCCGGAGAACCGCAAATGCACCCACAAATAAAACAAAATAAAAAATCCAAATCAAAAGGATTTAAAAACACAGGAGAAACATTATGAATACCAAGCTTCAAGGAATCTATCCCGCACTTCTCACCCCCTTCGACTCCACCGGAAAGCTCAACACCAAGGCTCTTGAAAAGCTGGTTGACTACAACCTGCAAAAGGGCGTTGAGGGCTTCTACGTTGGCGGAAGCACTGCAGAGGCCTTCCTTCTTTCCGAGCAGGAGAGAAACACCGTTTATGAGGTGGTTGCAAACGTAGCCGGCGGCAAGTGCAATCTGTTTGCTCACGTTGGCTGCATTTCCACCGAGCAGGCCATCGCCTTCGCAAAGACCGCAGAAAAGCTGAACTACACCGCCATTTCCGCCATTGCTCCCTTCTATTATAAGTTTAGCTTCGCGCAGATCAAGAAGCACTACTACGATATCGTGAACGCCGTGAACCTCCCCATGCTGATCTACAACTTCCCCAACTTCTCCGGCGTGAATCTGACCGTGGAGCAGGTGGCTGAATTCTTCTGCGACGAGAGATTCATCGGTATCAAGCACACCTCCAACGATTATTTCGCTCTGGAGCAGTTCAAGAGCAACTTCCCCGATCGCGTGGTGTACAACGGCTTCGACGAAATGTTCCTCTCCGGCCTTTCCATGGGCGCCGACGGCGGCATCGGAAGCACCTACAACTTCATGGCTGAAAAGTTCCTGGAGATCCGCCGTCTCTTCAACGAAAACAAGATGGATGAGGCTCTTGCCATTCAGAAGGAAGCAAACCGCATCATTAAGGCACTCTGCAAGGTTGGCGTGATGGAGGGCGAGAAGGAGGTTCTCTGCCAGCTCGGCATGGACTTCGGCCACGCTCGCGCACCCTTCTCCGTTCTCACCGACGAGCAGAAGGAGTTCCTGAGAAAGAACATCACCGAAACCCTCTGATTTCAGAAAATTCAAAAAGGAGACCATCACCATGAGCGAGGCAATCTTTGATTTGAAGGAGCTTTGGCGAGGCGATCCCGAATCCACGGGAGAAACCTATATGCGCCATCGCATTCCCGGTATGCTCATCACGCAGGCGGGAACCATCATCGTTTATAACGAGGCCAGACGCGACGGAAGCGACTGGGCCATGATGGACGTATTCTGCCAGAGAAGCGAGGACGGAGGAAAAACCTTCGGCGAGCCCATCTATCTGGCCCGCGGCACCGAGGAGCATCACACCACCAACAATCCCGTGATGATGCAGGATCAGCGCGGCCGCATCCATTTCATTCACGGAGAGGATTACGGCGTGCAGGGCGGACGCATCCTGCGCCGCTACAGCGATGACGACGGAATGACCTGGAGCGAGCCCATCGACATCACCGCCTTCACCATGCCCTGGTTCCGCAACTGCATTGCCTTCGGCCCCGGCCATGGCATTTGCCTGCGAAACGGCACACTGCTGGTTCCCATCTGGCTGGTTCCCAAGTTCTATGAATCTCCCATTCGCGCTCACGGCCCCTCCATGATCTCCACGCTCTATAGCTTGGACAATGGCGAAACTTGGGCCATCGGCGAGCTTCTCGGATCGGATCTGCTGATCCAATCTCCCAACGAAACCGTGGCAGCCGAGCTTTCCGACGGAAGAGTGTATCTCTCCATCCGTTGCAACAATGCATGGCGCGCCAAGGCCGTGAGCCTCAACGGCTACAGCGGCTGGGTGGGGTATACGCCCGAAAAGCGTCTCCACGATCCCAAGTGCTTCGGAGCCTTGGCAACGATCCATCCCGAGGGCAAGCCTTACACCCTGCTCTTTGCCAACTGCGAAAGCAAGACCAAGCGCACGAACGTGGTGATCAAGGGCAGCGTGGACAACGGCAAGACCTGGTCGCTTCGCCGCGTGATCGACGCGGAGCGCGGCGGCTACGTGGAGGTGAATGCCGACAGCCGCACGGGCTTGATCTACGTTCTCTACGAAAACAAGGCCGGCGAAACCGATCATCTTGCCATCTTCAATTACGAATGGCTGGAGGCGGGCGAACCCAATGGCTGATCCCAAGTTTTCTCTGCAAAAGCTCTGGGAAGGAGATCCCAAATCCACGGGAGAAACCTACAATCGCCACCGCATCCCCGGCCTTCTGATCACTCACCGCGGCACCGTGATCGCCTACAATGAGGCGCGCTATGCCGGAGGGGATCATACGCGAATGGATATTTTCTGCCAAAGGAGCGAGGATCACGGCAGCTCCTTCGGAGAACGGATCTATCTGGCTCGCGGCACCGATGCGCATCCAACCGCCAACAATCCCGTGATGATGCAGGATCGGAACGGGCGGATCCATTTCCTCTACTGCGAGGATTACGGCGAGGCCGGCGGCAGAATTCTTCGCCGCTATAGCGATGATGACGGCAGAAGCTGGAGCGAGCCCATTGATCTCACTCCCTTCACCCTGCCTCATTTCCGCACCTGCTTCGCCTTCGGCCCCGGACACGGCATCTGCCTTTCCAACGGCATGCTGCTGGTGCCCGTTTGGATGGTGCCCCAATTCTTTGAGGCACCTCCAAACCAAGGCCCCACCGTGGTCTCCACCTTCTATAGCAAGGACAACGGGGAAACGTGGGCGATCGGCGAGATCCTTTATTCCAATCTGGAGCTGCAAAATCCCAATGAAACGGCCGTTGCCGAGCTTTCAGACGGCAGGATCTATCTTTCCATTCGATGCAACAACGCTTGGCGTGCCAAGGCCGTGAGCCTCAACGGCTACAGCGGCTGGATGGAGTACACGCCCGAAAAGCGTCTCCACGATCCCAAGTGCTTCGGCTCCTTGGCAACGATCCATCCCGAGGGCAAGCCCTTTACCCTGCTCTTTGCCAACTGCGAAAGCAAGACCAAGCGCACAAACGTGGTGATCAAGGGCAGCGTGGACAACGGCAAAACCTGGACGCTTCGCCGCGTGATCGACGCGGAGCGCGGCGGCTACGTGGAGATGAACGTCGATGCCGCCGCAGGCTTGATCTATGTGCTGTATGAGAACAAGGCCGGAGAGACCGATCATCTTGCCATCTTCAACTACGAATGGCTGGAGGAGGGCAACGCTCCCTCTTCCCTTTAACGGCGCGAATCCCTTCAACAAAAAAAGGCTTGGATCCAAGTGGACGTGTTCTAAAGGACAGTTTTAGAAACTCAAAAGAATACGTTACCTACCGACAGGAAAAGGACGAAGAATTGTTAAAATTCTTCGTCCTTTTTTCTTGGCAAGCACTGCATTTGCGGATACAAATGCTATATTATGATAAACGAGAATCTTTCTCTCGTATTATAAATCAGCCTTCGTGCTCTGTTTCAAAGTCTTTCCAAGGAATGTTGACGGTTGCTTCATCCTGCAACAACTCTTTAATGTGCCGGAGTAGGGGGAAATCCTTTATGTCTATTTTACCGATTGAGGAAAGCTGTTCAACAGCTTTGGCAGTACGGTTGCTGATCACGATTCCTTCCATAGTGATGCCTGGAAGTCTTTCCATCGACTCATTGTAGGTATATCCCTGACCAAGTAAAGCCCCAAGCTTGCGATTTCTACCGCCAAATACAGTAACGTAAAGGTCTCCGAGTCCGACAAAAATGTTGCGCTCTGCGGTGCTTTCAAAGGCATCAAGCAAGAGATACATTTCACGGGAGGCTTGCATAAACAGACCTGCTTGAGAATTATAGTGTTCGAGAGCCTTGCCTTCTTTCTTGTAGGAAAGGCCAATAGCCAATGCCACGCCCAGAGCATAGGCATTTTTCAGGGCAACGGCGCATTCCACTCCGTGAACGTCGGTAGAGAGGCTAATGTGATAATAATCGGTTTCAAACAGTTGCTTAAGCCAACGCAGAGTTTTCATATCCGGACCGCAAAAAACTACTTCTGTGGGATCTTGCACTGCAAGCTCATAGGAGGTGCAGGGGCCTCCCACGGCATAAATGCGCAAATTTTTATCGGTAAAGCGTTGCATATATTCGGGGTAAGATATTAAATGACCTTTATTCTCTCCGTCGTCTATCATGCCTTTTGAAATGGAAAGCAAGGGTGTCTTTTCCGGTAGCTTTGGAATAACGTTTTCACAGAACCAATCCATTCCAAAAGAAGAAACGCCGCAGATTATTAAATCCGCATCCTTGATGCAATCTTCCATCTCTTCAATATAGTGAAAGGAAACCGAACCGGGCATGACAAACGGTGCATCGATACCGTTGGTATCGTTATTTTTCCGATACAGAGAAAGCGTCAAATGCTCTCCCGTTTTTTGACCGTGTTCAATAATATCGTTATCAAGGGGAGATCCGACCAAGCGAATAGTGTGACCATTGTGCGCCGCAGGGAACGTGATAGCCGAGCCCATCATTCCCGAGCAAATTACCGTAATGATTGCCATAATTTTACCTCTTTATGTTAATTTCGTTCAAACACTCTTGACATCTTGAATGTTCGATGTTATTATAATACAAAAGGTCATTTTGTGCAATGACCGCTGTGAAATTTGAGCAAACAATCGTAATTTTGAGCGTTTTGTAAAGTGGGGGATGATTATATGAGCATTGACAGAGAAAAACAGATACTTGAAATATTGCTTAAGGAAAAGAAAGTAAGTGTGCATGACCTTGCCAAAACTTTATTTGTCAGTGAGCCATCTATAAGGCGAGATCTTCAAAGCCTTGAAACGCAAAATCTTATAAAACGCGTCCATGGCGGAGCTGTTCTTGAAGAAACGGCGCTTTCGAAAAATAAAATACCGTTTTTAATCAGAGAATATGAGCAGAGCGGTGCCAAAGCGATGATTGCAAAAAAAGCGATCAATTTCATTTGCGACAACGATATTGTATTTTTAGATGCGTCAACAAGCTGCTATTATTTGATTCCTTTTCTTGCATCAAAAGGAAATTTGACGGTTATTACAAACGGTGTGAAAGCGCTGATAAAATTAGCCGAATACGGAATAAATACGATCTCTACGGGCGGAAATCTTCTTAATAGTTGTTTGGCATTGGTTGGTGAAGAGGCATATAAAACAATAGATATGTATAATGCCGATGTTGCACTGTTTTCTTGCCGTGGCGTTTCTGATGACGGATATCTTACGGACATTTCTCCCGAAGAAAATTACGTAAGAAAGAAAATGATACAACGTGCGAAAAAATCCTACCTGCTTTGTGCAAACGAAAAAATCGGCAAGAGTTATTTTCACAATCTTTGCCACAAAGATGATATTACCGAAGTAATACATGAATAAACCAAGAAAAGAAGGGGCGGAGTAAATTGCTTTTAAAAAGCTTTTTACTCTGCCCCTTGTTATTTAACGATATGAAAAGCTGTCCTTTAGAGAACAGCTCTAAGGATCCAAGCCTTTTTTCGTTGCCTTAAAGCTCCATGCGCTCCCGCAAAAAAGCCTCGTAGTTTTCAATGCGGTAGAGCGTCATATAATTGGCCTCGTGAAACATGGTGGTGTCATCCACCGCCTCACGAACCATGAAGAGCAGATCGTCGCCCTCCAGGATCATATCCACGTATTGGAAGCCGTGGCAGAACATGGAGAAATAGGGGTTCATCATGCTCCGATCCACCAACAGCGTGTCCACCACCTCCCAATGGAAGAGATCGCGGGAGGCCACCAATCCCATGCAGTTTCTTTGATTGGTGATCTCCATGGTAGGCAGAGAGGTAATAGCCAGATAGAGGCCGGTTTTCTCATCGTAGCGCAGGGTGAACTTCGATTGCGTGTAGGGGAATTCAAGGATGCCGTCGGTTGCCTCATCGGCATAGGTGAGGGTGGTGCCGTCGGCCGAGAGCTTAAAGAGCATCACGTAGCCATAGGCAGGTGCGGCATTGATGCGGTACATCACGTAGAGCTGACCGTCGGGAGAGCCCACCACGCTGGCCTCCTCAATGGAGAACCGCGCATTCGGGTTGACCGTTTTGCCGGTGATCGCCTCAAACCGCTCCTTGATAAACATCTTCTGCGGATTGTTGGAGACCGTCCAGTTGGACACCTCGAAAAGATCGGCGTCCACGGGGATACTGCAAACACCGCCGTTGAAGGCTCTGTAGAGGCGGCCGTTGGCGATCCAAACGGGAACGGGCGCACCGCCGCCGGGCTTCAGCTCCAGCTCCACGCGGCGTTGGCCGCGGGTGTCGGGGAAGTACTCCGTGAGAACCATCTTGCCGTTTCTCACGCTATTTCCCAGAATATAAAATCTTCCGTTCAGCTCAAAAAGATTCGCCCAATGGAGATCCGAGACCTCGGCCACCGTCACCCACGTCTTTCCGCCGTCCTCACTCCTTCGCAGCTGCACGGGACTGCTGGAAATGCTGCCGAAATAGCGGCGATGAACGTACTCGTAGGCGGCGTAGAGCACGCGCTTATCGCCCTCGGTCCTTGCCAGCAGAGCGGGGGAATACAAAACGTTGATCATGGCGTTCCGATAGTCGAAATGATACATGGTTTCGTCGCCGCGCAGGCGTTCCACCACCACACGAGTGGACTCCACGCTGTTTTGCGGCTCGGGGAGGAATTCACTGTTGAAAAATCCCGCCATGCGAGCCAGATATTCGCCGTTGGTGTGGATGCCGTCGGTTCCCTCCCGATCCTCGAAGGAGGGCTCGGAGGCAGGCGTGATCACCGCCAGATCGCCCTCGCGGCAGATCCGATAGCCTCCCGCGGCGCAAAGCGCGGAGGCGTTCACGTAGCCCTCCTCATCCGCCTCAACAAGAGCCGCGAAAAACCATTCCGCAGCCGCTCTCGGCAGGAACAGCGAGCCGTTTTGCCACCTTGCCACCATTTTGTGGTCGTGCGCATCCAGGCGGATCACCCTTCCGCGATAAAGCGCGGCAGGGCTCCCGATCCACACCGCAAGGCTCGATCCCATCCTTCCGATCAGCGCATCCACCAGCCGCTGATCCACGCGGCGCTCGGGGCTGGCATTCATGGCCATTCTCCGATCAAAATCATTCCGATAGGTGCCCCAGATGCGATTTGCCATAGCCACCGCATCGGCATAAAACCCATCCCTCGGCAGGCGGAGCGTCTCGCCCCACACGTTGCAGGAGGGCGTCCATTCTCCCTTCTCCTCGCGGAGATGGCGAACAAGGTAAAGCAAGCCGAAGCCAAGGCCCGCGCGCTGACGCGCCTGCAGCAGGAACACGCCGCCAAAGCAGCCTGCGAAATAGCCGTCGGCCTCGGAAAGATGCGCCTGCACCGCCTGCGCGGCAGGATGCTCCGATTCTCCAACCAAAATGG
The DNA here is from genome assembly GCA_045659845.1 of Eubacteriales bacterium. Classification (GTDB taxonomy): domain Bacteria; phylum Bacillota; class Clostridia; order Oscillospirales; family CAG-272; genus UMGS1865. Next base: position 5,733 of record JAZRCQ010000015.1, on the reverse strand, counting down.
AGTTTTCGCCCACCTCGCCATCGGTGACGGCAACGGCCTGCAGACCGTTCTCGATCAGCACCTCGGCAATACGGGCGGCAAGTCCCTCGGTTTCCTCATTCTTGGCCTTCACCACCACGCGGTAGACCGTTGTTTTGTCCTTTTGAAAATACATAGTTGTCCTCTCCTATTCAAATTCCGGCGGGGATCCGCTCGGTGATGAAGGCTCTGAAGCCCTCAATGGTGTACATCGTCATATAATTCGCATCGTGGTAATTAAAGCTCTGATCGGCCGCCTCACGAACGAAGAAATAGAGATCGTCGCCGCCGATGGAGAAATCCACGTATTGGAAGCCGTGCGCCCAGATGGAATAGCGCTCGGTCACCATCTGCCGATCCACCACCAGCGTGTCCAGCACCTCCCAATGATAGAGATCGCGGGAGACCACAAGGCCGAGGCAGTTTCTCTGGCTTGTGATGTTGCCATAGGTGGAAAGCGAGGTGAGGGAGATATAGAGCCCCAGCTCGGCATCGTAGATCAGAGAGAACTTGGACTGCGTGTAGGGGAATTCCAGATAGCCGCTGGAATCATCGTCCAGCGTGATCACCGTGCCGTCGGCCGAGAGCTTGAACAGAACAACGTAGCCCAGCGTGGGCGGTGCGTTGAGGCGGAACATCACGTAGAGCTGACCGCTCGGTGCCTGCACCACGTTGCCCTCCTCCACCCAGAATTTCGACGTTTCATAGGCGGTGAGACCCGTGGCGGCCGTGAAGGCCTCGCGGGTGACCAGAGGCTGCGGGCTGTTGGAGAAGGTCCAGTTTTCCAGCACCATGGGATCGGCATCCTCGGGGATGCTCACGATCGCCTCATTGAAGGAGCGATACACCCTGCCGTTTGCATGAAGCACGGTGTTGGAGGAGCCGTTGCCAACGGCAACGCCGAAGTCCTTCTTCGCCGTTTTACCCGTGGCGGGATCGTACTGCACAAGATAGAACCTGCCTCCCATGCTTCCGATGGTGTAGATCTTGCCCTTCAGCTCAAAGAGGCTCTGATGATAGAGACCGCGGGTCTCGTCCAGCAGCGTCCACGTCTTGCCCTGATCCTCGCTCCGCTTCAGCAGAGCCACGGTATAGCCGCTGGTGCCCGTGTAGGTGTTCTTATGGTAGACGTGCTCGTAGGAAACGTAGATCACCTGCTTGCCGTTTTCCTCCACGGCAAGGATGGCGGGCGTATAGAGGCACTGGGTGTTCTCCTCCTTCTCGCCGTAAACATAGTCGAAGAAATATTGACAATCCTGATCTCTGCCAACGTCGCCAACCACGATCCGCGTGGACTGCACGCTGTTCTGCGGCTCGGGGAGATAGGGATTGTTGAGGAAATGGAGGATCTTCACCAGATAGTCCACGTTGCGATAGCCGCCAATCTCGGCCACCAGATCCCGGAAGTCGGCCACGCCTGCAGGAAGAACGACGGCGATGCCCGTGGTGGAATGCAGATAGAGGCTATAGCCGCTCTCCTGCTCACAGATCGCCGTGAGATCCACGTAGCCCTCGGCATCGGCCGAAAGCGTTTTTCCGAAATAGACCTCCGCATAGGAGCGGGGAACCAGCACGTGACCGTTCACCACCTTGGCCTTCAGCTTATGATCCCAAGGACCCAGACGATGCACGTAGCCGTTGTGGAGCGCCAGACAATTGCCAATCTGCACCACAAGGCTGTTGCCAAGCCGCGTTTTGAGGGCGTTCACCAACGCATGATCGGCCTTTACGTCCTCTGAAGCGGAAATAACAATATTGCGATCCGCATAGGAGGAATAGGTGCCCATATAGCTGTTGGCCAGCGCCACCACCTCGGCATACGCCTCATTGCGGGGCGCATTGGCATAGCTTTCCAGCCGCGCCTCCAGAGTCACCTCCTCGGCGCCGTTCTTCATCTGCCCCAGACATTCCAGCAGCCGACTGTAGCCGAAGAACAGACCCAGCTGCGAATCGCTCTGCATCACAACGGAGCCGTCCACCACGCCAACGAAGTATTCTCCCTTTTTCAGAAGAGAGGACACTTTCTGAGGCGTTTCCGAATCGGATCTTCCCAGATACACCTTGTTGGGATAGTCGCCATCCACCGTGTGGACCTTGGTGGCAATGCCGAAATCGGCGGTGATCCGCGCCGCCAGAAGCATGGCAGTGAAGGTGGCATTCTCTTCTCTGGGGTCATAAATGAAATGGAGCGTGGCATCCTTCTCATTGTGCAGGGTGGAGGCTAAACGCCCCGTCACCTCTCCCAGCGGCAGGAACAGGCTCTTATCGGAGAGGCTTTCCTCCAGCGCCGACCGCAGATGCTGCAGCAGACCGAGATAGCCCAATTTGTCCTTGGCATAGAGCGCCACTCTTCCCTCGTCCACCGACACAGAGAAGCATCCGTCCTCCAGCTGGTCGTTCACGTAGGGACGGGCCACCTCGCCCACAAGGATCTGCGAGCTGCCCGAGGGAGTCTCCTGCGAGGCAAGGATGCGAAGCGGCATCACGCCGCTATCCAGACACGAGCCCAGCAGCTCCCGCAGCTCGGAGGCGAAATAGATCTCCGTTTCGTTGGAGGGGCAGAGCTGGATGGAATATTCCGTGGAGCCGTTTTGCACAAGATGCATTTTTTCAACGGCAGGAAGATCATTGGTAAAAGGATCGGTGACCTCCTCCGTGGGAACGACGGTTGTGCCTGTGTCCTCAGCGGGAGGCGCAACCGTGGAACAAGCCGACAGAAGAGATGCGATCACCAAAAGAGCTATGAGCAACCGTTTTTTCATCGTTTTTCATCCTTTCAAAAATAGCTCCTCCCCAAAAAGGGTGAGGCCCCCATTTCCACCGATCAAGAAAGTCTTTCGCGCACGAAGTCGCGGAAGTTCTCAATGGTGTATAGGGTTGCGTAGTTTGCATCGTGGAAATTGACGCTCTCTCCCGATGACTCGCGAACAAAGAAATAAAGCGTTTCATCCATAATGGAAAAGTCTACATACTGAAAGCCATGAGCCCAATAGGAATATTTGTCATTCACCATCTGACGGTCCACCAGCAACGAGTCGATCACCTCCCAATGCACCAGATCCTTGGAAACCAGGAAGCCCAGGCAGTTTCTCTGCATGGTGACGGTGTTGTGGGTGGGAAGCGAGGTGATGGTGATATAAAGCTCCAGCTCGGCATCGTAGATCAGCGAAAACTTGGTTTGCGAGGAGGGGAAGGCCACGATGCCCTCTCTCTCGGCAATGGGGGTCACGGTCTTTCCGTCGTCGCTCACCTCGAACACAAAGGCTGTCTTATGGGAGGGAGCCGCATCGATGCGGTACATCGCGTAGATCTGCCCGTCGGGACTCATCACCATATTTCCCTCCTCGATGCGGAAATTATCCGAGGTGGGTGTTTCCCCTGTGATGCGGATATACCGATCCTTGGTGAGATACTCATTGGGGTTATTGGAGAAGCGCCAGCTGGATTCCAGCAGAAGATCCGCCTCCACTGAGGCGCTGGCAATCGCGTGATTGAAGCAACGGTACACTCGCCCCTTGGCGATCAGAACCGTGTTGGAGGAGCCGCTACCAACTGCGGCACCCATTTTTTGACTGCGCGAAGCGCCCGTGGACGGATCATATTCGGCCACAAACACCCTACCGCCCGAGGTTCCAATGGTGTAGATCTTTCCATTCGATGCAAAAATACTTTGATGCAGAAGCGAAGGATATTCATCCACGGTGATCCACGTTTTTCCATCGTCCTCACTCCGCTTCAGAAATACACTTCTGCGAGCTTCCGTTCCAAGATATGCATGCTCATGGGAAACATAGAGAACGGTCTTTCCGTTTTCCTTCACAGCAACAATGGCAGGTGAATAGAGCCCCTGCATGCCATCCTCATTCTCTCCGTAAACGTAATGATAGAAATATTTCGGGTTCACGTGAGGATCCACCTGCCCCACAACCACTCGCGTGGCCTCCACGCTGTTTTGAGGCTCGGGCAGATAGGGATTATTGAGAAACCGCTTGAGGCGCGCCAGATATTCTCCATTGCTATACCCATCCACTCGCTTCGTGAGATCAAGGAAGGAGATCACGCCCTGCGGCAAAACGAAGCCCAATCCGGAGGTGGAATGATACTCAAAGGTGTAGCCCTCGGCGGTAGAGCAGTAGGACGCAAGATCCACGTAACCCTTTTCGTCCACAGGTAAGGTCGTGCCGAAATACACCTCGGCATAGGATCGCGGAACGAGAAAACAGCCGTTCTCATATTTTGCCACCGCTGTGTGATCCAGTGGATCAAGACGATGCGCATAGCCATCATGAAGCCCCAGATTATTGTTTGCCTGCACGATCAAACTATTTCCCATTCGCTTCTTCAAAGCATTCACCAGTTCATGATCCGCCTTATCAGCAGGAGCGGCTTCGGCTATTTTTTTCTCTGCATGCGAGGAATATGTGGCCGAAAGACGATTGGCAAATGCAATGGTTTTGGCATAGCTTTCATCGCGAGGAGCATCCGCATAATTTTGCAGAACCCCCTCCAGAAGCACCTCCTCGACGCCTTCATGAAGCTGAGCAAAGCACTCAACCAGCTTCTCCAGCGCGAAAAAATATCCTAAATCAGAATCTCCGCTCATCACGATGGCATCGCCTACCACGCCGAGGAAATATTCCCCGGGGGACACTCGACTCTTCACGAGCTCCACAGCCGAAGCATCTACGTCGCCGATATAAACGCGGTTTGGATAGTCTCCATCCACACCATGCACCTGCGCGCGATAGCCGCATTCGTTCTGAAAGCCCATTGCGAGCAGATACGTGATTCGCGCACTGCCCTCATCCTTGGGATCATACACAAAGTGGAAGGTTGCATCCGGCTGATTCTTCAGCGTTCCGGCGAGACGTCCGGACACACTCTGCCGACTGATCTCCAGAGTGCCGGCCTCGTCGCAATAAAGGAGTCTGCAACGAAGATCGTTTTCCAGAGCAATGTCACCAAGATCGTCGGCGGAACGGATCCCGATAGTCTCATCAGAGGCGGTGAGCACATAGCCCCCCTCCTCGGGATCTGCACAGATCTCCTTTGCCAATGCTCCAACGAGGATCCGGCAACCGGAGGCCGGCACCTCTTCTTCCTTCAGAAGCACTACCGAGGGACCAACACCACACAACTCACGGATGATGCTTCGCAGCCGCCACGCCAGCGAAACAGCTCGCACCTCGCCGGCGCTTACATAGATCACGTACTCCGTTCGTTTTTGCTCAGCAAGCACGATCGTTTGCAAGGCAGGCTCAGTCACCTCTTCCTGATATTCTGAGGAGGCAGGAAAATTTTCCGCCTCGAAGGTGCAGGAGGCAAGCAAAAGCAATACCCCCATCAAGCCTGCAAATACCCTTTTTTTCTTCATGTTGTCCTTTCCGAAAACGGGCTCCTCCCCAAAAAAGGGTGAGGAGCCCGTTTCCACCAATCAGGAAATTCTTGCGCGCACAAAGTCGCGGAAGTTTTCAATGGTGTAAAGCGTCATATAGTTGGCATCATGATAAACGAAGCTATCATAATTTGCCTCACGAACGAAGAAATAGAGATTCTCTCCCTGAACCGTGAAATCCACGTATTGGAAGCCGTGCAGCCAGTAGGAATACTTGTCGGCAACCATCGCGCGATCCACCAGCAGGGTGTCGATCACCTCCCAATGCACCAGATCCTTGGAAACCAGGAAGCCCAGGCAGTTTCTCTGCATGGTGACGG
>JAZRCQ010000014.1:0-4055 GCA_045659845.1 Eubacteriales bacterium | reverse complement strand
GATCAGGTAAGGTCACTTGCAGACTACAAGTTTGATAGGTCAGAGGTGTACGTGCAGTAATGCATTTAGCTGACTGATACTAATAGACCGAGTGCTTGAACTTCTTTAGTTCACTTTCAATTTCGGGTTTCGCTTTCAACTGCAAATCTTTCTTTGTTCGATTTTCTATGGGCGCATAATTGATGAAACCGCAGGATCCCCCTCCTGCGGCTTCTTTTTTGCCATTTTTTGATTCGGAGGCAGTATGTTAGGTACGGTTGTGGTTGGTGTGATCTTCACCGACATCAAGGGCGTTCCCTGCGGAGCGAGATCGGCTTCGGGGCGCACGCTCGGAAAAGTTGAATACGTTCATGGCGGCGTGAGCCGCAACGTGGTGGAAAACATTGCGGTTTCCGGAATGCCCGTGACCTTCGTGAGTATGACCGAAGCGGGCGGCATGGGGAGAGAAGCGGTGGAGCGCTTGAATCGCTGCGGTGTGAATACCGAGTTCGTTCTTCCCGTGGCAGAGCAGGGCATCGGAAAATGGGTGGCTGTTTACGATGAAAACGGTGAGGTTGCGGGGCAGATCTCATGCCCGCCCGACATGAAGCCACTTGCCGACTTTGTGGAGGCCTACGGAAGCGACTTTGTTCGGGATGCGAGCAGCGTGATTCTGGAATTGGATCTCGGTGCGAAAACCGCTGAGCATATCCTTTCTCTTGCCGAAGCTTACGGCAAAAAGGTTTACGCCGTGGTTGGCGATATGAACGTGCTTTTGGAGCATCGGGAGCTGATCTGCAGAACCGATTGCCTTATTTGCAATGAGGCGGAGATCTCCAAGCTTCTGGAGGTTGATTTTTCTGCTTTTGAAGCGTGCGAGCTGCAGGAGCTTTTGCGGCGTGAGGTGCAGGCGCAGGCGTTTCCCTCGACGGTGGTTACGCTGGGCGCGAGAGGATGCGTTTTCTATGACCGAACGGCGGACAGCGTTGGCTATATTCCTGCAATCGAAACTGCCGTGGTGGATCTTTCGGGAGCAGGCGATGCGTTTCTTGCCGGCGTTGTGATGGGGCTCTCCATGGGGCTTTCCTTGGAGCGCGCATCCGCACTTGGAACGGAGCTTGGCGCTCTCACGGTTGGCGTGAGGGGAGGCACTTGCCCGCCAAACCTTGTTCCGTCGACCTTTTTGAATCGATAAAAGAGAGAAAAATATCGGAATTTTTAAAAAAACTATTGCTTTTTGAAAAAAAGTGTGGTATAATATCATGTATGCTGTGCGAAGCACGGCGCATTTTGAACGGATGTCAAAGAACATCCAATTTTACGAAATGAGGTAAAGAACAATGAAAGACGGAATCCATCCCAGCTATGAGACCTGCATCATCAGATGCGCTTGCGGAGAAACTGTTGAAACCAAGTCCACGAAGGGCGGCGAGCAGAGAGTTGACATTTGCTCCAAGTGCCATCCTTTCTTCACCGGTAAGCAGAAGTTTGTTGACGCCGGCGGACGTGTTGACAAGTTCAAGAAGAGACTCGAGTCCTTCAAGAAGTAATTTGGGTCTATCAGAGAAACAGGCAAGCTGCGAGTCGGCTTGCCTTTCTTTTTCCAAGAAAGCTTCCTGAAGCGGCCGTGGCCGTGCGCTTTGCGCGAAGAAAGGAGACCTGATTTATGATCGAAAAGAAAAATAAGATCGCGGAGGCCATTTTGGTTGGCGTTCACTGGGGAGACGTTGCCGGCGAGGACACGGAAAAAAGCCTGGACGAGCTGGAGCGCCTGTTGAATACGGCGGGCGGCGTTTGCTTTGCCAAGGTGATCCAGAACAAGGATCATCCCGATCCGCGAACCTGCATTGGCTCGGGAAAGGTGAGAGAGGTGAGCGAGCTTTGCTCTGCCTATGGCGTGGAGCTGGTGATCTTCGATACCGAGCTTTCTCCCGCGCAGATCCGCAATCTTGAGGACGGCATTGGGGGAGACGTTCGCGTGATCGACCGCTCGATGCTGATTCTGGATATTTTTGCACTCCATGCCGTGAGCGGCGAAGGAAAGCTGCAGGTGGAGCTGGCGCAGCTGAAATACACGGCTCCCCGTCTCATCGGAAAGGGCACGGAGCTTTCTCGCCTGGGCGGCGGTATCGGCACGAGAGGCCCCGGTGAATCCAAGCTGGAATCCGACCGTCGCCATATGAAGCGTCGGATCGCGGCTTTGGAGGAGGAGCTTCAGGCCTTGGATCGCACGCGGCAGACCATGCGCGCGGCGCGGGATCGAAGCGGCATCCGCAAGGTTGCCATCGTTGGCTACACCAATGCGGGAAAATCCACACTGCTCAACCGGCTCACCGATGCCGGAATTCTGGCAGAGGATAAGCTTTTTGCCACGCTGGATCCCACCACGCGTAAGCTGGAGCTTCCCGACGGCACGTCGGTGCTGCTCACCGACACCGTTGGCTTTATCCGCAAGCTCCCACACCATCTGATCCACGCCTTCAAGTCTACGCTGGATGAGGCCGTTTATGCCGACGTGCTGATGATCGTGATCGATGCCTCGGATGCGGAGTATGCCGAGCAGCTGGCAACCACGGAGGAGCTTCTGGAGGAGCTGGGGGCATCGAAAAAGCCTACGCTCTACGTGTTCAACAAGTGCGACAGAGGCGCCGTGCAGGCCTTCCGCTCCATCGGATCCTATTCGGAAAATCACCGCGCGGTCACCGTTTCCGCCTTAACGGGGCAGGGGATCGACGGGATGCTGGAGGCTTTGCAGGAGCTTTTGGGTGAGGGCAAGAAGCGGATCGATTTCCATATTCCCAACGGTGAGGGGGGCGCACTCAATCAGCTCTACCGTTTGGCCGCCGTTGAAAACGTGGAGTACGGGCCGGAGGAAATGATCGTGACTGCGGTTGTGGACGTTAAAACCCGCGGAATGCTTCGTCGGTTTGATCCGACATGGGTGGAGCCGAATGAGGAATGAGATGCAAGCGGACGGGGCGATCGAGCTTTCCACCACGCTGGGGAAAGAGGCCTCGGCCGAATTTGAGGAAAAGAAATCGGTGTTTATCGGCCATGCCAAGCCCGTTCGCACCGAGGAGGAGGCTTTGGCCTTCGTGAAGGAAAAAAAGAAGGAGTACGCCGATGCGCGCCACAACGTGTGGGCCTATCGCCTGCGCGGGGACGTGACGGTTCGCTGCTCCGATGACGGCGAGCCGCAGGGAAGCGCGGGCATTCCCGTGCTGGATGCCCTCCGCAAGAACGGCGTGAGCGACGCCGTGCTGGTGGTCACGCGCTATTTCGGCGGGATCCTTTTGGGCGCCGGCGGATTGGTTCGTGCCTATTCCCATGCCGCAAAGCTGGCCATCGACGCGGCGGGGATCGTGACCTATGAGAAATATGCGGAGCTTCGCCTGACCTGCTCCTATTCCGACTATCAGCGCTATCTGGCTGAGCTGCCGAAGTTTGGCGCCATCGTGGACGACACGGAATTTTCCGATCGCGTGGTGCTTTGCTTCTCGGTGAAGGCGCAGCTGGAAGCGGACGTGATGCTCCGCGTGCGCGAAATGAGCGGCGGAACGGACTTGCCCGAACGGATCGGCGAGCGCTTTGATTGCCGATGAGGCGGCGGTTTCGTGGTTTCGGCTGCGAGACCGCTCCGATTTTTAAAAAATCTGCGAAAAAAAGTATTTTTCGTTTTTTTAGCGTATATTATAGGTGAAGTTCAGAAAAAGGCTTGCCGAAAAGGCTGCGGAAGGGAGGAGACCTGTGAGACTGCCTGAAAATTTCATAGAGGAAGTGATCAATCGCACCGACATCGAGGAGCTGATCGGCCGCTACGTCACGCTTAAGCGCGCAGGCTCCAATCTGGTGGGGCTATGCCCCTTCCATAGCGAGAAAACCCCCTCCTTTTCGGTGACACCGGCCAAGAATATGTTCTATTGCTTCGGATGCCACGCCGGCGGCTCGGCCATCACCTTCGTGCAGAAGGTTGAGAGCCTGGAATACGTGGATGCCGTGGAGTTTCTGGCAACCAGGATCGGCCTGCCGATGCCGAAGGAGTCGGGAGCGCTTTCGGAAACCACGGGCGTGAGCAG
>JAZRCQ010000013.1:0-2871 GCA_045659845.1 Eubacteriales bacterium | reverse complement strand
GGGCTTTGTTGATTTTTCCGAGGCTCAATCAAAAAGATGCCGCAAAAAATGGTTGCAGATCTCGGCAAACGCCGTTGCCGCCGTTTCCACGCTCAGCTCGCTGCATTTTTTGCAGGGGGCAATCACCGCATAGCCAATGCTTTTATAGCCGCGCTTCTGCACGAACTCCTCCAGCAGGGCGCGACAGCGGATCAGGCCAAGCCGACGTCCGGTGGACGGGTCGGTGGCTCGCATCAGATTGCGGAACACGCCTCCCAGATCGTGAAACACCCATTCTCCATCCTCATCGAGCATACATTTCAGCACCACCGGCGAGCCGTCGGGGAAAACGTCGCGGCTCAGCGGACGGAAATTTTCGCTGATCTCATCATATTCGGGCATTGCCGCCACGCGGCGGCGGAAGGCACGGATGTCCATGGCCCGACGAAGGTCCTCGCCCAACGTGGAGGGAACGTCCTCCTCCACGGGATCGCGCAGATCGGAGGTCTCATCGGACGTCACATCCTCTTCCCCATCGCCATCCTCCTCGGAGTCCTCCTCCTTTTTTTCGGTCTCCTTTTCATCCTCGAAAAGCTCGCGGAAAAGGCGATCGAAATCGCTGTCGCCGTCGGTGTCCCCGTCATCATCGTCACTATCGTCATCGGAGGCTTGCACGTCCAGACCGGGGTGAAGATCTCTGCCGGGAAGCCGCAAGCCTCCAAAGGGAGGAAGCCCCGAGAAGGGGGAATGGCTCCGCTTCCCGTCATCATCGTCATCGTCGTCATCGTCGTCATCATCGTCGTCATCGTCATCCTTCTCTGCATCCTCCAGAAGACTAAGGCTCCATTCCTCGCCCTCGGAAAAATCGGAAAGCTTGGGAACGGCGGGCTTTGCCGCATCCGGAAGCGAATCCTCCTCTCCATGCTCGCCCTTCTGCGCCACAAGCGCGCGCAAATAGGCAAGATCACAACAGATCACGTAGGTCTCCGCGCCCACCATAGAAAGAACGCCTTCCTTTTCCAGCCGCACCAAGCCCCTTCTGCATTCGCCGCGCGTATCGAAAAGATCCTCGGCCTGCGAAAGCTTGAGATACCTCTTTCCGCGATTCAGCATGAGCAAAAGCTCTGCATAAACAGTCATATCCATTCTCATTTCCTCCTCATCTCTTCTCCATCAATTCAGCCAGCTCCTCGCCCGAGAGACTGTTCTGCTCCATCAGGCGCGCCGCAATGTCATCCAGCAAACGGCGATTGCGGCCGATCAGCTCCTCGGCGCGACGGTATTGCTCCCGCAGGATCTCCTCGGCTCTCCTTCGCTCCTCGGCGCCGCGGGCGCTCTCGGAGATCACCAAAAGGCTGTCGCCGCTCATGCCGAATTCGCAAACCATCCGCATGGCCGCCTCGGAGGCCTGCCTGAGATCCATGGAAGCCCCCGTGTTCACGCCGTCCTCGCCAAAGAGAAGCACCTCGCCCGCGCGGGCGGCCAGTGCCATGCAGATGTAATTCTCCAGATCCCTGCGGCTGGAGCGCGTCCTGCCGCTCTCGCCGTGCTGAACGTAGCCTCCGTAGTCGCCGCGGGCAACCACCGTCACAAAGGCAGGCGTCTCTCCCAAAAGCGAGGAGACCATCGCGTGGGCGGCCTCGTGATAAGCCGTTTGCCGAACCTCCTCAGCGGAACGCGCCCGCGCCTCGCCGTCGAAGTAGCTTTCAAAGGCCTCCATCAGCTGCGCCTCATCCAGCCCCACCGCGCCGTTTGCCGACTCAAAATTTCGCACGGCATTGTTGATCACGTTGCAGAGATCGGCCAAGCTCCAGCCCATCGAGCGATCGGCGATCTGCCCCAAAATCCGCTCCTCCACAGAAGCACCGCGAATCTCCTTCACGGCACGTCTCAGAAGCTCCAGACGATGAGCGCGGTCGGGCAGAGTGACCTCGATCTTGTGGTCGAAGCGGCGCAGGAAGGCCTCGTCCAGCTGTGTTTCGCCTCGCTTCGTGCCGAAATTGGTGGCGCAGATCACCAGCACGGGCGCACCGCCGCCGCTGAGAAAGCCGTCCATCTCGCTGAGAAAGGTGTTGGTGACGTTTGCGATGTATTCCCGATTGGTTCCGCCCTCCATGCGGGAGCGGGACACGGCATCGATCTCGTCCACGAACAGCACGCAGGGCGCATACTTCCGCGCACGGGCAAACATTTCCCGCACCATCCGAGGGCCTTCTCCGAAATACTTTCGGATGAATTCGGTGGCATTATACTGCATAAAGGGCATTCCGCAGGAGTTTGCGGTGGCCTTTGCCAGCATGGTCTTGCCGCCGCCGGGCGCCCCCGTGAGAAGAATGCCGCGCGGCAGCTTGAGACCGTTCTGCTGATAGTAGCGATAGCGGCGAAGCATCCCCGCCGCCTGCTCCAGCGCGCGCTTGGCAGGCTCCTGCCCGATCACGTCGGCATAGGTCACCGCAGGGATATCCCGCGCCCGCACAAAGGAATCCTCATCCTCTGCGGTCATCACCGTGGTCACGCGCAGCTTCTCGAAGCGAACGTGAGCCAAGCCGTTCTCCAGCTCACGCTTCAGATCGAATTCCAGCACCTTGTTGGTGCGGAACAGCCCCTGCACGGAGGCAGTAAGCTCCACGCCGCGCTCCACCTCCTCCAGCCACTCCTCAAGGCTTTGCTCCGAGAAGGCAGAGGAATAGCAGCCCGTGGCACATCGGTCGGTGTAGTCGTAGAAGGCGGAGCGGGCCCTGCCCTCCGCGCTGTAAACGTAGATCGGAACCTCCTCATAGATCGAAATGCGATCGAAAATCGCCCGCGCATCAGCATCGTCGATGCAGATCACGGCGGCGTTCAGATCCATCAGTACCGACGGATCGGCATCCGCCGCTGCCTCGCCGGAGA
>JAZRCQ010000012.1:0-4850 GCA_045659845.1 Eubacteriales bacterium | reverse complement strand
CGTATTTCCGATGAAACATCAACAGCGCCTCCCATCGAGAGGCGCTGTTTTTTTCTCGCCTCTCGCTTCACCATATGCGCGCAGGCGGCGGTTTATTCTCTTCCGAAGGTGGCTCCTCCCCCGTTTCCTCAGGCGCTCCGCCATGAAAGGGGCAGGAACGGTTGAAGGGCTCGGCAACGGTGCTTTCCCCAATTGAGATCCCCACCTCCGCTCCGAAATACGGCAGACTCGGATCTGCCTGCGGCGGAAGCAGATGGGGATCTCCGCCAAACACCAGCTGTGCATCGGCCACCTCCACCGCAAACGGCAACGCGCGCTTCACACGAAGCAGAGCCGCCTTTTTCGTGATGGGACAATGCCCATGGGAAATGCCTCCGTGGATCGCATCAACCTCGCAAAGAACGTGGCAATCGCAGGATGCGCTCGGTCGGTTTTCCGCGGTGAACCATCCCATCGCCAATCGCGCTCCCCGCGGATCATGGGAGCAGGCCACGCCGGGGAGCATTCCCGAATCCTTGCAATAGGATAGTGGGAAAACGCCGGACGGCAGATCAAACGCCGCCGCTCCGACACGCCCCCCGGGGATCATATTCATCACGTTTTGAAAGGCTTGCTTACAGATCCCTGAATCCGCCACCGGCTCCGGATGATCGAAGCCACACCAAACGCCGCAGATCAGCTCCGTGGTGTAACCAATGAACCACCGATCATGATCGTCCATGGTGGTGCCTGTTTTGCCGGCACAAGCCACATCTCCCTTCAGGTTGAGCTCCGATGCGGTTCCGCCTTTTATCACGCCCTCTAAAAGCTTTGTCATAATGGCGGCGTTTTCCGCACTCATCACGATCTCCGAGGCATCCGCATTGGAAAGCAGGATCTCGCCGCCTGCGGTCAAAACGCGATAATAGGAGCGGCAGGGATGATAGCAACCGCGATCGGCAAACACCGAATAGGCCGCCGTAAGCTCTCGCAGGGTCAAGCCTCTTTGAAGCTGTCCTAAGGCCAGCGCCGCCTCGCCCCGATCGTTCCGATCTCCGTCTCCGATCAGGTTTTCCAAATGGAAGCGCTCCTTGGCAAATCGAAAGGATTCCTCCGCGCCCATGCTCTCCAGCACGCGCACCGCCACCGTGTTGGTGGAATGTGCCACCGCATGGGCAACGGTGGTAAGTCCGCGATAGGTGCCGACGGCGTTCCGAGGCCAGGGATGACGCCCCTCGCCCGTGAAGCGCACGGGAACGTCGTCGTAAACGCTTGCCCAGTTGATGATCCCCTTCTCCAGCGCGGGGCCGTAAACCGAAAGCGGCTTGATCACCGAGCCGGGAGATCTCAACGTCTGTGTGGCATAGTTTTGGATGCGATTCGCGCGCTTCTCTCCGATCGCGCCCGCCACGCCGAGGATGTCGCCGGTTTTACTGTCCAAAACGATCATGGCCGATTGTGCCCGATCTCCGTTTGCGCCCTTGGGAGTCCGCATCTGACTGCGATAATAGTCCTCCACCGCCGATTGGATCTCGGGATCCATGGCGACCTCGATGCGAAGGCCTCCCGTGTGCAACCGCAGAGAGGCCGCCGCACGGCTCATGCCATAGCGCTCGCCAAGATCGCGGATCACGTCCTCGATCACCATATCGGCATACCATGAGCGGATCTCCTCCCCCGAGCCGCGGGAATTCTCCCGCAGCTCCGTTTGGGAGGCAACCTGCTCCAGATATTCCTCCTCACCAAGATATCCCTGCTCTCGCATCTGCGAAAGAATGAGATCCCGTCTCCTGCGATTGTTTTCAGGGTGACGGATGGGGTTATAATAGGAGGGATTGTTTGTGATGGCGGCGATGCAGGCGGATTCCGCTGGCGTCAGCTCCTTGGGCGTTTTGGAAAAATAATGATCGGCTGCCGCACCAACACCGATGCATCCGTCGGAAAACGGAATCACGTTAAGATAAAGCTCCAGAATCTCCTCCTTGGTGCAGAGCCGCTCCAGATCCCTTGCATAAAGGATCTCCTGCAGCTTTCTGCGGAGGGTGACCTGATTCTCTCCCGTCACGTTTTTCACGGTCTGCTGGGTGATGGTGGAAGCCCCAAAGCTGTCCGAAAAACCGAAAACGTAGGCCACTCCGGCTGCCAGCGTGCGGTACCAATCCACGCCGTGATGCCGATAGAACCGTTTATCCTCAATGGCGATGAAGGCATTCACCAGATGCTCGGGGATCGCCTCAATAGGCGTGTAGTCCGCCGATGAGGCTGCAAAGCCCCCAACCTCCAATGGATACGCCTCGCCGATGCGATCAGCTCTGTCGGTGAAGGAATAAGCATAAAAGGAAGGCGGCGTGGCCCGACCGTCGGCCTCAAAAAGCTCCTGCGGCAGGTTTTTCTCAAAGACATGCGTCAGAAAAAGTCCCAAACTGCCGATCAGCAGGCTAACGATCAGCGGCAGGATCACCGCAAACAGTCGCAATCGCGATCTCCTTTGCGCCTGCATTTCATCCGCCTCCCTTCGTTTTCGTTTTTCAACACTATTCTTTCCGAGCAAGCGTGAATATATCACGCCATTTTGCAAATACTTTCATTACCGTCATTTTCAAAAAATGTGAAAGGAGCAAGTTCATGGAGCTTTCCAGAATCTCTGCATTGCTGTCCGTTTTTCTTCTCACCCTGTGTCTCTGTCTCTCTGTTTGCACCGTGATGGTTTTGAGAGACACCGTGAAGGAGGGAGAGCGCATCCGCACCGAGGCCAAAGGCCTGCTCTCGGAGCTTCAACGAAGCACCGACGGCGTTTCGCAGAATGCCCCTTCCCTGCCAACCAACGTTGCCAAGGAAGCCTTTCTTTTGCGAGAGGTCAACGGCAGGGTGGCCATCTTCACCGCCGAGGGAAAGCTGATCAGCACCACGGAGATCTCGGTGGCGTTGCTGCCGCACAAGGATCGTTTGGCGCTGGCCGAGGGCATCTATCTCTCCTCCGCAGACGAGCTTTCCGCGCTCCTGCAGGATCTTCAATAAAAAAACGACCGCAATCAGGGTGTCACCCTAAAGGACAGTTTTACCAAAATACGGCAGATCTCTTTCGAGATATGCCGTATTTTTGTTTTTATATAATTAATAGAGAGTCATAGGATTTGATATTTGCTTTTGCGGATACAAATACATACTGACGAATGGTTGCCTCGCAAACAAAGCATTGGCGTATTCACATGTCATTCATCTTTTGCTTGGTGTACGTATTGCGAAAAACAGTGGGCGTGACATCAAGATGCTTTTTAAAAACCCGCATAAAGTATTTTTCATCCGAAAAACCACTCTCATATGCAATCTCCTGTACCGTCTTGCCCGTAACGCGAAGAAGCTCCTTTGCTCGCTCTATGCGACTCTCGGTGATATGATCCGTGAGAGTCTTGCCCGTTGCTTTTTTGATCATTGTAGTCAGATATTCGCAGTTATATCCAAAATATGCCGCCACATCTCTCGTGTTCCCTATCTGCACCGCATTCAGTCTTATCCATTCAGTTATGTTTCCCACGAGCATTGACACCTTCCTATCACTCAAGGGTGCCTCTAACGCGGAGATCTCCGCAAGTATTATATCAAGAAAGTGATTTGATATAAACTTTGAATACTCTCCGACCGTTCTCGATGTGTCTATTAACTGATGGAACAGCAGATGCATTTTTGACGGTTCGGGAAACGTGCCGTACATAGGCATTTTAAACTTACCGAACTCGATCAATTCCATGCCCGATATGTCCTTGAACAAGCGATATTCCCCGTTTATGAAAAAATGGCACCAATAGTAAGACAGCCCCGACGGCGAACACTTTACACCGACGTGCTCTCGATCTGCGGCAAGCAGGAGATATTCGTTTTCAGACATAGCGTATTCGTTTCCGCCATCGGAAATATAAAGCGTTCCCTTGATACCGTAAAACAAAACGAAGCTCGGAATTTGCCGCCTTTGATGTATCATCGGTGCACGTTCCGATATGTATTTTCCTGCGGTTAAATATTCAACTTCTGAGTTTATCATATAAGAAAAATCCACCTATTATATCTTAATTTATATTGACCGTTTTTCAGTTTTGATGTATACTTAATTTGGTTATATTTTATCGCATTTTCAAAACAATGTCAATAGGAGAGAAAAAAATGAGCGCTTCAACAAAGAATATTTTACCTTGCTATCCCAAACTTGAAAGCGTAGATGTAAACAGCGGATTGTTTGGTGATTTTCTCAAAAAGATCCGTGCGGATTCGGCAAAGGATATCCTTCAAAAATTCAATTCCGAGGGTGCGCTTTCTAATTACAAGCGTGTCGCAAACGGTGAAAGTGGCGATCATATCGGCCCCCCTGGTATCACGGGCTTATCTGCGAATGCATAAGAGGCGTATCCGACATTCTTGTAAAAGAATACGACGCGTGGCTTGATGCGGAACTTGACCGTATCATCGCGCTTATGGGAATGGCGCAGGATGCCGACCCCGACGGGTTTATTAATCCGTATACCACCCTTACGTGCCCCGATAAGCGTTGGGGACGGAACGGAGGTAATCTGATCTGGAATCACGAGACCTATAATACGGGTTGTCTTGCCGAGGCGGCGGTCCATCACTATGAAGCAACGAAAAAGACCGCCCTTTTGAAGATCGCCGTTAAAATGTGTAATTACTACGCCGATTTTATAGGTGATGCCCCTAAGCACAATATTGTTGCCGAGCATTCCCTTCCGGAAAAGGCGTTTTTAAAGCTATACCGTCTGTTTTCCAACGATACAGCCCTGACTGCAGAGCTTTGTGCGCGTCCCGAAGAATATCTGCGTCTGGCGAGATATTTTATCGATCACAAGGGAGACAATGAGACA
>JAZRCQ010000011.1:0-10121 GCA_045659845.1 Eubacteriales bacterium | reverse complement strand
TTATTTGCTGACTATATTTCTTCCGAATTAAAACGCTACCTTGATGCTCCTCTTGATGATGTTATAGTCAATAATTTAGAGTTTGCCTGTGATGTTTCAAAATATTTTATAAATGATACTATTATTTCTCTTTTAAACGATATTTTGAAACTTGAGAAGAATAACGTTAATTATTATGCAATAGCTACATTACTAAACGCCGATCAAACAGTTCCCTCAAATGTCATAGTGTCTCTTGCCAACGATATTGTATATGCCGATATGACTTATGCAATTTTAAAGCAGCATGGGTTACAATCCCTCTTTCCTGTTGAATTGTCTACCCCTGAATATCTTGCAAAAAGCGACTTGGTTCATTGGTTGACATATCCCACAGAGCTCGGAAAGCAACCTTATCAGATAGAATATCTTGGCAAGGTAAAAAAGAAAGAAGAATATTACATTTTCCGTTATATATCCGATAGTGATAACTTGGGAGATCGAAAAAATCAGTGGCTAATTGGTTGGTCAAATGATGAAGGCGGTACTTTTAGCAATTTTGACTTATACTCTGACTTTGAACAAAAAACAATCGAAAAAACTTTAAAGAACATAAAAAAGCGATTGCTTTAACTTTAATAAAGGGCTGACCATTTGTCAGCCCTTTCGTTGTACAACGAAAACCCCGCCATAGTGGGGAGGCATAAAGGCTTTGCCGATGAGCAGAAGACAAATAGAAATCAGCGAAGATTGTCCTTGTGTCAAAGGCTCCTTTGTGTAAAGGGAGGCTTCTTTCTACCTCCCGGAAGGTAATCAAACGGACTTTTGATATGTCAATGTCAAAAGTGCCTTTGCGTTGATTTTGGCAAAATCTTGTTGTCTTTAATTAAGTCAGTGGTTGTCAGGAAAATTGATAAGTCATAGATGAACATAAAAAGCTCCCTTTTGTGAGAGGGAGCTTTTATGAAGCTGACTGAAACACGGCTTGGAGGAATCTTGCTTTTCAGACGTGAGCCTTATTTAAAATTTTCCAACAGATATTTTTCTGCTTTGGCACTCCACAGATCGTTGTTTGATTTCACTATGCGGGAAAGTTCTGCAAATCTCTCGTCCTTTTTACCAAGCTCCGAAAAATCGGCAAGTGCCACCAGTGGCATATCTATATGTGTATATATAAGCTTTTTTCCTCCCGGAATGTTTGGAAGGTTTACCGTTGTATCGATCGCGGCGTTAATTCCGCCAACGTGCGTTATCATAGTTGATGGATCGATGCGTTTTTCACCGATGAGCTCTACGATATCTTTCATATCCTCGGGTGTGCTGCCGCTTGTACCGGCAACGTGATGCTGTTCATAATGCACGTTGTAGAAATTCACACAAGCAGAAAACGATTTGTCCATAGGACCTGCGAAGAAATTAAGGCAACCGTCAAAGGCAAGGATCGAATCGGCAAGCTCGACAAGTGCGGGAACCGGGGCATAGACAAAGACGTCATCAAAGCCATTGCCATCGGTGAGATCACATAATTCGTTCTTGTCAGAGCTGTTTACGAATACAAGACGTATTCCGTTTTTTGCTTCTTTTTCGGCGTTGAAAATGCTCTTTGCGCGTTCAAGGCGAGCATCGTTGAGATCGGTAACAACAACGAGGCTTGGCTTTACTTTACCATGGAGCGCACAATCGATAGCGACTAAGCCCATAGGACCGCATCCCGCCAGTATAGCAACATGACCACCTTCCTTTATATTCGTTGCAGGCACTCCGTTTTTGTCGAGGTGATAGTTTGCCTTGTATCCTCTGAGTATGCAAGATGCGGGCTCGATAAGAGATCCGTTGAAATATGCATCACTATTGAGCTTAATGAGAAATCCATGTGATATTGCATGCTCGGGAACGATGGAATATGTTGAAAGCCCTCCGATATGCGGAAAAGTATACCCTACCGTTTCATACCCGCCAAGATAGCTCAAAACCGGAGGCATGATTACTTTTTCACCAACAACGTAGTCATTTTTCCACTTCTCGCCGACTTCTACGATCTCCGCGCAAAACTCATGACCGATAATAACCGGATTTTCGAATACATTATTCGGAACACGCAGATGCGCCGCACCTTGCTTTATCGTCTTATAGGTTGACATACATACGCTATCACAAACAACCTTGATCAGTATCTCATCCGCTGATATTTGGGGAAGTTCAAACTCCTCAAGCCTCACATCGTTTGAACCATAAAGTCTTACTGCTTTTGTTTTCATAGTACACCTCTCAAGCACGGTTGAAGCTGCCGAAGGTACGTATCTTTTCACGGATAACTTCCTTCATTTTGATTCGAGCATCCTCAAATACAAACGCGGGCCAGGTGGACGGATTGGTAATGGAATTGAGCTTATCGCGAAGTGCTGTGTTCATAGCGCCTACCACGTCGGAATAAATATTGATTTTGGTAACTCCGTGCTCAATCGCCATCTTCATTTGATCGTCCGGGGTTCCGCTTCCGCCGTGAAGAACGAGGGGACGGTCGCAGACGGAAACGATTTCATCGAGGCGATCGATACGAAGCGTAGGGGTGCTTCGGTAAACTCCGTGGCTTGTACCGATTGCCACCGCAAGCGCATCAACGTCGGTTATTTTAACAAATCTGACTACCTCGTCGGGAAGGGTAAGCGTGTCCTCTGCGTTTTCATTGAAAACGGTAGCCTTTTCATTTCCGACCAAAGCATTTCCGACGTGTCCAAGCTCTGCTTCCACGGTCACTCCATTCGCGTGAGCGTATGCAACGACCTCTGCTGTTCTTCTTGCATTTTCATCAAAGGGAAGCTCCGAGCCATCGAACATAACCGAGCTGAATCCTGCGTGGATAGCCGCTTTTATGGAATCAAGGTCGGTTGCATGGTCCAGGTGAAAGCAAACGGGAACCGTGTAGTGATCGGATGCAGTCTTAACCATAGACGTTATAAGCGGAAGTCCTTTTCCTTCCAGATCAACACCGAGTCCCATGAGAAGCGCGGGCGATTTTTCCTCTTCACACACATCAAGGACCGCGCGCATCATTTCATAATTGCTCACGTCAAATGCGGGGAGCGCATAGCGATGCTTTTGTGCATCTGCAAGCATTTCTTTCATTGTTACAAGCATACATCTTCTCCTTTTTTATCTGTCTGTTGACAAGATTAATTGTTGATGATATAATTATATCATTCAAACATTTTTAAAGCAATAATTGTTCGGAATGTTTGAAAACAAAAGTTTTTTCAAACATTTCTTGGGGGTAATATGGAATTGAACAGCAGAAAAAAAGAAATTTTAAATATCCTATACGCGAAAGGCAGAGTAACGGTAGTTGAGCTGTCTAAAATTCTTTACGTTTCAGAAATGACAATACGCCGAGATCTTTCGGAAATGGAGAGGGGAGGATATTTGAGGCGGTACAGAGGAGGAGCCGTATTGAAGATGGCAAACAGAGAGATGCCAATTACGGAACGGGTATATCTTGACGAAGATGAGAAAAAGGTACTGTGTCAACAATGTATACCCTATCTGGGAGATGGTATGTCCATTTACCTTGACAGCTCCTCTACGTGCCTATATCTTATTCCTCACATTCAAAAGTTCAAAAATATTCTCATCGTCACAAACTCCGTACAGGTTGTACTAAGTGCCTCCAACTTTCACATTCCTTGCTTGCTCATTGGCGGCGAATACTACGAACAGGATATGTGTCTGGTCGGCTCCATTGCGGAGCAATATGCCAAAGAGCTGAATACAGACGTTGCTTTTTTTACTACGGCGGCATATTCAGATGACGGCGTTATTTCCGATTTTGATATGAGGCAGACTATGATCAGAAAAATCATTCTCAGGAATACAAAAAAGAGTATTTTTCTATTTGAAAGCTCAAAGATAGGGCAAAAAATGACATATACTCTTTGCCGAAAGGAAGACGTTACCGAAATTATCATTGCAGGTAAGAATTTGTCATAAAATTGTTATCCTCGTGGCTACAATGCTGTGCGAATAAAAAAAGGACAGAGAACAATGGGAAAACCAAAAAATTCTCTGTCCTATTCCTATTGGTAGATCACGCGTATGCTATCAAATTTGTAAAACTGTCCTTTAGGGTACAGCCCTATCGGGGTGCTTCATAGAATTCGTAAAACTTTTGCTTCATATTCGGGAAGCGGATGCTTCATTTCCTCTTGCATTCCCCCCCGAAGTATGCTATAATAAAACAAATCCAGAAAGGTGGTGGAATCATGAAAAACAAGGTGATTTTAATTTCTATCGACGGTATGCGCCCGGATGGCCTGAAGGCGTGCGGCAATCCGTACGTTGCAAAGCTTGAAGAGGCGTGCACATACACCTACACAGGTCAATCTATGATCCCCTCGGTCACGTTTCCGTGTCACTTTTCCATGACACATTCCGTCACTCCCGAGCGGCACGGCATTCTGACCAACACATACGTTCCGCAGGTGCGTCCGGTAACCGGCATTTTTGAAAAGCTGAAAAATGCGGGCGCGGTTTCTGCCATGTTCTACGGTTGGGAGCCGTTGCGCGATATCGCGTTGCCGGGAACGCTCAAATTTGCTACGTATATCAATGCCTATATGAAGGAAAGCAGTGATACCGTACTTACGGACGAGGCAATGCGAGTGATTGGAGAGAACAAGCCCGATTTTGTCTTTCTCTATATGGTGGAAACCGATGAAAAAGGCGGGCATGACAACGGCTGGATGAGTGAGGAGTATCTGCGCAGGATCTCCATTGCCATCGACAACGTGAAACGCGTGATCGAAGCCTTTGGCGATGAGTATTCCGTGATCGTTATGGCCGACCACGGCGGTCACGGCCGATCTCATGGCAGCACGCTTCCCGAGGATATGACCGTCCCCTTCTTTTTCTTTGGCCCCTCGTTTGAAGGAGGGAAGGAGATCGATGGAGCTTCGCTTCTCGATATCGCGCCCACGATTGCCGCGCTTATGGGGATCGCTCCCGATAGCGAGTGGGAGGGACATTCCGTCATCTGATCTCGTCGCCGCATATTCTTTGCCAACCATTCTCAAAGAATGTCGCAGACGTAAGGCGTTGTGCTCCCGATGAGCACAACGCCAACTTTCATTCTTCGCTTGCTCGGTGGGAGTGACTTTTTCACACCTCGCGTATCCGGCGTGAGGGAATTGTGAAAAGGCGAGGAGGCTTTTTCTTTCGGCGCAAGGCTTTTCTATGATCAGGCGCGTTGGCGTTTTCCGCGGAGGAGGGAGCTGCGAACGTATTTGTGAAGTGAGCAAAAAAGGCGTTCGATTGATATTGACAAAATTCGGGAGATATGATATAATAATAAGGATGTGAGAGAGGGAAACGAGAAGCGCGGGAGGATTCTTTGGGCTTGTTTGGTTTTTCTTGCTCTAACGCCAAGTGTGGAAGCATCATGCTTGGATTTTTTTATGCATTGGAGGAAACATTATGGAGTTTTTTGGATTCACCCTGTTCGGCTCTCTTTCGGGAGGAACGCTTCTGACGGTTGCCGCAGGTCTGTTTGTCATTGGCCTGATCCTCATCATCAAGGGCGGTGATTGGTTTGTTGATTCGGCCTCTTGGTTTGCAGAAGCAACGGGAATTCCCAAGTTTGTGGTTGGTGCCACCGTGGTGTCCTTTGCCACCACTCTGCCGGAGCTTCTGGTTTCGGTGAGAGCCGCTATGAACGGCTCTGCACAGCTGGCCATCGGTAATGCAGTCGGCTCGGTCACGGCAAACACCACGCTGATCATGGGCGTGTCGCTGGTTGCTATGGCGGGCGTGGTCAACAGAAAGAATTTTGCACTTCGCGGCGGATTGCTTCTGGCGGCTATCGTGGGGCTCACGGTGCTGTCTCTTTCGGGCGCGCTCCCCGTGTGGTCTGCCTACATCCTCTGGGCGATCTTCCTGATCTTCATGGTGAGCAACCTCATCGAAGGCAAAAAGGCCGCCGCAGCCGACGAGATCGATTCCTATGAGCGGAAGGAGATCCCCGGCAAGATCCTTTTCTTCGTGATCGGAACGGCCGCGATCGTGTTTGGTGCGGAGTTCCTTGTTTCGTCCGGCAAGACCATTGCCTCCGGAATCGGCATCAGCGAAACCATCATCGGCTTCACCGTGATCGCGCTGGGCACCTCGCTTCCTGAGCTGGTCACCACTCTCACCGCCATTCGCAAGAAGGAGAATTCGCTTTCCGTTGGCAATATCATCGGAGCGAATATCATTGACTCCACGCTCATTCTGCCGCTTTGTGCCGTGATCAACGGACAAGCTCTCCCCGTTGAAAGAGTGAATCTTGTGTTTGATTTCCCGGTTTGCATTGCCGCTTGTGCCGTTGCCATCGTTCCCACGGTGATTCAGGGCAAATTCAAGAAATGGCAGGGATGCGCACTGCTTGCGATCTATGCGCTTTATATGCTCCTTCTGATCCTCAATGAAACGGGAGCTGTTGTCCTCGGCTGAGGATCCGATCGTTCTTCCAAAGGGTACGCCGAATGCTCGGCGTGCCCTTTTTGCGGCGACTCGCCCTCTTGACACGCAAGGCCTTTTGTGATATAATGTAGAAGAAAATCCGATTGCAACAAAGGAAGAATAAGATGAAATTTCGATCCTATTTATTTGATTTCGACGGTACGCTGGTGGATTCCATGCCCTCCTTCATCTCCGTGATGCTGAGGATCTTGGATGAAAACAACGTGAAGTACGGCGATGATATTATCAAGATCATCACGCCCCTTGGCTACGTTGGCGGCGCGAAATACTATGCGGAAACGCTGGGGCTGGATATGCCGCAGGAGGAGATCGTGGCTCTGATGAACCGCTACGCCTACGACGAATATGCCCACCGCATCCAAGCGAAATCCAACGTGATTGAGGTGCTGAAGCGGCTGAAGGCAGAAGGGGCGGATCTGCATATTCTCACGGCAAGCCCTCACGCCGTTCTGGACGTTTGTCTGGAGCGCTTGGGCATGACGGATCTTTTTGTGAACGTTTGGTCCTGCGAGGATTTCAAAACCACGAAGGCCAATCCCGAGATCTACCGCATGGCGGCGGAGAAGATCGGCAGGCCGGTGGAGGAGATCTTGTTCCTCGATGACAACTACAATGCGGATAAAACCGCAGTCAGCTCCGGCATGAAGGTTTGCGGCGTTTATGACGATTCCTCCAAGGATTCCATCGAGGAGATCAGATCGGTGGCCGACTACTATATTATGGATTTTTCGGAGCTTTTGTCTCTGTAAAAGAAGATGCGCCCCTGCAAGGGCTTCTTATAAGGACGCGGCGCGGTGCTTCGGATGAGTATCGCGCCGCCGTTTCATTCCCTCAAGGAGAATTTATGAGTCAAGCAATTCGGTTATCCTCGCTGGAGGAGGAAAAGATCAATCGGTTGATGCTGAAATTTGCTCTTCCGTGCATTTTTTCTCTTTTGGTGAGTTCTCTTTATAATATCGTTGATCAGATCTTTATCGGCAATAGCCGCCTGAGCACGTTGGGGAATGCCGCCACGGGGGTGGTTTTTCCCGTGTTTATCATCGCGCAGGCCTTCGCATGGTGTTTGGGAGACGGAGCGGCGGCCTATCTGAATATTTGCCAAGGGGAGGGGAATGCCGAGGAGGCCCACAAAGCCGTTGGCGCAGGGATCACCACGGCTCTGCTGTCGGGTGTTGCCATGATGCTGGTTATCTATCCCTTCCGCATGCCCATTCTCGGCCTGTTCGGAGCATCGGAAAACACGATGGCTTATGCCGTTGAGTATCTGAACGTGATCCTTTTCATGCTTCCCGCCTATATCCTTTGCAATATGCTGAATTCCGTGATCCGCGCGGACGGAAGCCCCACATGGGCGATGCTTTCCATATTGGCGGGGGCGGTTGCCAACATCATCTTGGATCCGATCCTTATTTTTTCCTTGGATATGGGAATGACGGGGGCGGCGCTGGCCACCGTGATCGGGCAGGGGATCACTCTTCTGATGACGCTGGGATATTTCTTCAAGACCAAAACCTTCCGCCTGACGGCGCAAAGCCTTCGCCCGAGCCCGATTGCCCTTTGGCGCGTGGTGCGCCTCGGGCTCTCCACCTTTTTCACGCAGATCGCCATTGTGCTGGTGGCCGTGCTTTGCAATATTCAGCTGGCCCAATACGGGCAGCTATCGAAATACGGTGCCGATATTCCCATCGCGATCATCGGCATTCAGAGCAAGGTGTTCACCGTTGTGATCAATTTGGTGGTGGGGATCGTGCTGGGATGTCAGCCCGTGATCAGCTACAACATGGGGGCGGGGCGCTACGATCGGGTTCGCGAGCTTTACCGCAAGATCTGCGGATGCACGCTGGTGATCGGCTTGGTATTTACGCTGCTGTTTGAGGCGGCTCCGGATTTTGTGATCGGCTTGTTTGGAACGCCGTCCAACGTGCCGAACCCCGAGCATTATTGGGAATTCGGGCGAAAGACCATGCGGATCTTCCTCTCGCTTCTCTGCATCAGCTGTCTGATCAAAACCAATTCGATCTTTTTTCAGGCGGTGGGGAAGCCTTTGTATGCAACCGTGGCCTCTACCGTTCGCGATGTACTTTGCTTCATTCCGCTGATCCTCATTCTGCCGGCCGTGTGGCTGGGGGTGGAATCCATCCTTTATGCGGCGCCGCTGGCAGATCTGATCTCCATGGTGATCACGGCGGTTTTATCGGTGTCGTTTCTCCGTTCGCTTCGCGGAGAGGCGGCTCCGCAGGAATGATAAGACACCGAGTTTTCTGCATTTACATTTGAGAAGGAAGGCGTTTTTCGATGAAAAAGCTATTGAATAAGGATTTTGTGTTGCTTTTGCAGGGCAATGCGGTCAGCACGATCGGCGACGTGATGTATAGCGTGGCGATCGGCTATTGGGTGTATCAGGCCACGGGCTCCAGCGCCTTGATGGGGATCATGAGCTCGATCTCCATGTTTGTCACCATGTTTCTTTCGCCGTTCTGCGGCAGCATTGTGGACAAATGCAATCGCAAATGGGTGATCGTTGGGATCGATCTGATGCAGGGGGCTCTCATGCTTTCGGTGGGCGTGCTGGCCTATCTGAATGCGCTGAGCGTTCCCATCGTGATGATCGCGGCGTTTCTTGCCGCCATGGGAAGCGTGTTCTATTCTCCTGCCATCAGCACGGTGATGCTGGATCTGATCCCGCGCGACGATATGGTGCGTGGGCAATCGATGCATTCGGGGATCGTTTCTCTGGTGGATCTGATGGGAACGGCCTTCAGCGGTGCTATGGTGGCATTGCTCGGCGTGCCCTTGATCGTGGTGCTGAACGGCGTGAGCAATCTGTATTCCGCCTGCACGGAGCTGCTTGTGCGGGTGCCCAAAACGGTGCAGCAGGGAACTGCCGTCACGGTGAGGCGTGTGCTGAGCGACTCCCTCACGGCCGCCAAAACGATCTTTACCGACGGCCATTTGAAGCTTTTCGTTCCGTGCATTCTGATCCTGAATCTGCTCTCCGCCGGACCCATGTCGCTGCTGCTGCCATTCTGCACGGAAAAGGGCTTGGCGGTGGAGTATTATGGCTATTTGGGTGCAATCTTTTCGGCGGCGGCCGTGGTGGCGGTGATCATTCTCGGCGCGGTGAAGCTGAAGCCCCGTGCGCGCTATTGGGTGATGAGCATGGGATTCGTTCTCTCCATTCCTTGCTTTATTGCGGCGTATTTTTCAACCGGATTTCTGACGATGGGCGTGTTCACCTTTTTTGCGGGATTTTTGAACTGCGCCGGCAACACGGTGTTCAACGCCGCATTGATGCTGGCTCTGCCGCAGGAAAACCGAAGCGCGATCATGGGCTTTATCCGCTCGGCCTCGGTTGGCGGCGTGGCACTTTCTGCGGTGACCTACGGATTTTTGGGCGAGCTGTTCCCGCTGTATCTCGTTTTCGCAGTTGGAACGATGATCTCGCTTTTCCCCATGCTCTATCTCTGCCTTCATCCGCGAACGAGAAGCTTCGTGCTGGAGCACGGAGAAGAGGAGGAGCAGGGCTCATAAGAAATACGATGGGATCGCCGTGCGGCACGGCGATCCCATCGTATTTCATCGGGAGGAGATCCCGCTCCGATCTGCCGTAAACAAAAAAAAATAAAAAAATT
>JAZRCQ010000010.1:0-14013 GCA_045659845.1 Eubacteriales bacterium | reverse complement strand
GGTGTACGCCAAACGGATCTCCAGCGTATCTCCACGCACACGGAAACGATTGCGGTCAAAGTTCAGATCATTTCGCTCGTACTGCAGCTCCACCAGCTTGCGGCAGAGGGCATCCCGATCCCATTCCTGTCCAACCCGCAGAGAAATCACCATCTTGGCATAGTCAATGGGGTTGCCCAGGGAGTAAATACAGGACACCGAGGCCACGATGATCACGTCCCGCCGTTCAAAGAGGCTGGAAGTAGCGCTATGGCGCAGGCGATCCAGTTCGGCATTCACGTCGGAATCTTTTTCAATATAGGTATCGGTGGAAGGAATATAGGCTTCCGGCTGATAATAATCATAATAGGACACAAAAAACTCCACGGCGTTGTCGGGGAAAAACTCCCGCATCTCCGAGCAGACCTGCGCCGCCAGCGTTTTGTTGGGCTCCAGGATCAACGTGGGGCGATTGACGTTTGCGATCACGTTCGCCATGGTGAAGGTCTTGCCCGATCCCGTGACGCCCATCAGCGTTTGCAGCTTCTTCCCTGCAAGGATCCCCTCGGTGAGTGCGGCAATGGCGGCAGGCTGGTCGCCTGTTGGACGAAACTCACTTTTCAATTGAAAATTACCCACGCGTTCGCCTCCCTTCATAAAACTCTCAACTATTATTATATCACAAACAATTTTATATGTAAAGGCTTGGTGGCAATTTTCTCTCGCACTGTCGAAAAAAGGCAGAGAGCCGAGGCTCTCTGCCAAACGGGATTATTCGATTTGTGCCCGACGGCGCTTTACTCGATCGGAAGATCCTTGAAGGACAAATTCTTCAAGATGGAGGACAGCCCGTATTACATCAACACACAAAATCTATTCAACAAGAGTCAACAATGTTGCTATCCTCCAGCTCATAGCAGGAAAGTCTTTCAGTTTTCCCACTTAGTGTAGCTCACACGTTGAACCACTCCGGTATCACTGATATATAAGGACAAAACAACACAAAGAGATCTTCCGTCGCAGCTATCATAGATGTAACAAAGGCTATTGCGATAATGTGAAGACATTCCCGAGTAGGGAGATACTAAACGCCATTCTGCTCTTTGAGGAAGCCCCACAAAATCGCACAATTCTTCTATTGTCATTCCTGATTTTATGCTGCACAAATCATCATAAGACGGCAAATCGATCCTATCGGGATCTAACGGGATTGCTGTGTGCACTTCGCCGGTGGTGAGGAGGAAGTCGTAGATTGAGGTGCGAATTTCCTCTGACGTAGCGCTTGGATTGTTGGCTGGGGAAACAACGCAAGAGGACAAGCATAAAACACTGAACATAAAACACAAAACACATTTAAGATGATCCTGTAATTTCATTTCGCCATTCTCCTTTCAATCAATAAAACCGACAGCATAATAGCCGACAAATACGGAATAGTTGTACGATCCATAATCACGGTCACAAACGGGGTTATTCGCTTTGTGCCCGACGGCGCTTTCTCGCGCGCAGGAGCAACACGGTTGTGGGAACGGCAATGGCGATGACGCCGCCCGCAATGCCGCCAACCAAAAGCCACGGAAATGCCTTCTCCTCAGGCTGGGGCTTCAAGGGAAAGAAATGAATATCAAAGGAAAAATACTCATACAAGGAAGCCCAACTATTCCACTCCAAATCACCTTTTATTGCTACTTCAATCCACTCTCCGCAAACGTTATAATACCAATATTCTATATCGTCGTAGGCATATAACCAAACGCCTTCCTCAACCTTTTGCATTTCCTCGAATGGCAATGGATTAAATTCCTCAAGAGCACCCACACCTTTTGAAACAAGAATTTCCATCTCCGCAGGCTCTGTTTTTTTCTCCCCACTATCGATTCCATTTGTCTCTATGTAATAATAATAAATCTTAGCGGTCGATTGGTGTGTTGAAATTTTTTTTAAGGCAAAGGCTTCGGAACGTATATGCGGGGTGATCAATGCGCCGTTCGTTTGTGAATCGGTCCACAGATACGATATCAATTCTTCCTCTGTATCAAAGCGATACCAATACGGCTTTGCTTCATATTCTGCTTTTTTCTGACAGGATATCAATGAAGAAATCAAGCACACAGTCAGAATAAAAAAGATTATCTTTTTCATGGTTGTCTCCTTATTCGTAGTTCTCTTTTATGGCGGCGCTACATGTGGAACACCAAGAAGATAGCGCATCATTCACCAAAACGCACATCGTCTCTTGACAAGTCAAATGGGATGCACCAAAATTATGCGACAACTCATGCAAAATGGTGTTCTCAACAGCTTGCATCAATCCTTCAGAATCCAATTCGGGATAATAAGCTGTTACAGCCGTATTCTTTTGGTTCATATCTCCCACTCCCAGACATACAACATGCGCTCCTGCAGGCCCGATACAGCATAGTGAATACCCAACAATTCTACAGGTGTATTCCGAATTCGATTTATGAAGATCTATTAATCGAGACGCACCTTTGTGATGTGACAAATAACAGAAATGGTTTGGAGCGCACTCCTCTGTACACATCCCGCCTAACCCTTCCGCATGGCATTCATCCGAAAGATTCAGATCTTCCTCATAGGAAACGGATTGAAGATTGAGCTGAATATGAAATTTTCGAAACAGGCGTGCAGCTGCATTTTCATAACACTGACGCATTTCGCTTTCAGAAAGAAGCTCCATTGCAGTTTCATCATATAGAATTCTGGCATTATAGCTTAAATGGGCATGTTGGGAAACCTTATCCACCTGCCAAACATCCTTCAGATCTTCTTGTTCTTCACGGATCTCCACATTTCTTCCCTCTGCAGTGATTATACCGGATCCGGCTGACAAATAATACTCCGGATATTGACGAGGCGTAATTTTATAATACCCATCGTCCGTTGCAACAAAACTCCACTGCTGATGATACCCTCCCGTATAGTTTGTTTGATAAACCGCGCTATTCTCCTCCGAAGGAGCTGTCGCAACTAATCCACTTGCCACCGATTTGATCTTATAGTATCCGTCCTCAACGTATTCCAAGATCCATTTTTGACGATTAGATGCATCAAAAGATAAAATTTCAAAAATCGCCTCAGTTTCCGACACTGCCTCATCTTCAACATCATCATCAATCTGCATATATTTTCCAAACTTCATATTCCTAAAGAAATACGTTCCTTCCATGGAATCAATCCAGATATCGTGATACCACTGCCGCTGCATCCCCGTATACGTCATCCACAATCGAATTGCTCCAGGCCTTAGAGTTTCAACCAACCCGCTGGAAGCATTGACGATGGCCTTATCTGTAGCAGTTTCATCTGTGTTGGTGACACTATACGAAATCGGGCCGTTCACACCGATCCGAGGACTACTCATATATGCATCGAAATCAAATGTATCACAGACAAAAATCGAATTCGTAGAACTGGTCAACTGCAAGTGATCCCCAAGCGAACCCGTGTATGGCTCCAGAAGCCAGACGTTATCCGTGGAAAGCGAGGTGCTTCTTGTGGACACGATGGAATTGCCGTCGTCATCCACAGTTATACCGAGGTGGCTATTATCGGAGGATCTGCCGTTTTGAATGGTGCTGTAGGAATTGACCTTGTTGATCGCCCACAGATGATCAAAGAGGAGATTCTCCCATTGCTCGGTGTAGGAGATCTGCTCAACAGAAGCGGTCCGATCGCCTCCTGTGAAGCCTGCCGACAGGCCCAAGGCAGAGTTTGTCATGGGGCGGATCGTATAGTAATTCAACTGATCGCTTCCATAAGCCTTCACGAACGTAACCTTAAACAATTGATCCACGGGACTGCTACTGCTTGTTCCGTGCGCCGCCTCCATCTTTACAGCCGCACCGGACTCTGCGGAGCTGCCCTCCACCGTGAGGTATTTATTAAGCCCTACGTTTTTGATTCGATAGACTCGGCTTGCAATCGGTGACGCCGTGTAGACCACGGTGAAATAGGGCACGTAATCCCCATCGCTATCATAGGAGCACATGATCGCAGAGGTGTTGCTTCCGGTGACATACTGCAATGCAATACCGAAATTCATCGTTGGATCCTCATAGAAATCAGCAAAAGCCTCAGTGACGTTAAATACTGCTCTCTTAGGAGAATTGTAGTATGCACCAATGCTTCCGTTGAATACAGCCACACTCATGGGATCGCCGCAAATGCCCATTCCGGAATTTTCACTCGCGATATCCCACGTCAGATCTGCTTCCTCCCAATCGGAGGCAACCTGACTTGCCGTGATATAGCTGAGCCCCGAGGTGACGTTGCTATAATAGTAGTAATATACGCTAAGCTCCGCCGAATAGAACTGACTTCCAGTCGGCAACGATGGCAATGCATTGGTTTTGATGAAGGTGATACAATCGGTTGCCACCCAAAGCTCATCCGATAAGCCATAATTGTCTTCCGGGTAGTTCTCGTTGATATACGTATCATAATACCCGTCTTCTCTGACTGTGGGATCGATCACAATAGGATATGCTCGCTCGCCATCATTCATCCACTTTGCATCGGCAACCACATTGAGAATATACGTGTTCTTTGACTTTGCCGTTAACATGTATTCCACGCTATGGGAGACATCTCCATTGGCATCATACATATACGGAGCCGGAAATACGTAGGCTATCTTTTTTGTTTCTGCATCCAATAGGCTGATCGAGCCGTTTTTGTTCTTCACAGCAACCAGCCCCTGCGTATTTAACTCAAAGCTGTAGGAATAGCCTTCCGAGGGGCTTCTCACGATAATATTTTCCTTCACATCATTTCCGGAAAGCAAATACTGAAGATCGATATTTTCAGCAACGTTCGGATAGGTGATCGAAGCCGTGTTGTTGATCTCCATTGCCTCCTCTATGCTGCTCCACTCTTCTCCGCGTTCCTGTTCGGGCGCATTCTCTACCTTTGCAGGACTGCTCTCCTTCCCGCCGGATGTTCCGAGCGCGGAGGAAGACACAAGGCTCATGGAAATAAGATATCCGTTTTCGAACAAGGTGAACAGCGGCTGATCAGGACTGTACTTTTCCGCAAAGGAAATGCGCTGGTCCTTGGTGGCATAAAGCCCCGAGGCTCTATCAGCATACAAATTATTATCAATATCCACCCACTCGCCGTTTTCGGACTTTCTATGCACCGCCCGACCATACATAACCGCCTGATAGGTGCCGTAGCCAAGATCGAAATGCTTCACGTTTTCTTCGCGCTCAGAGATAACCTCCCGAACCGGGGTTCCACCCTTCCAATCCGGATTGGGAATGCTTTGCAGCACTCCTTCCTCCTTGCTTTCAACAACATTTTCGCTGAACGACGATTCATTTTTATCTTCTGCGGAGGTCTGAAATGCGCCGGGAATCAAAAGCAATGCGGCAACCAAGAACAATGCGACCATTCTTTTCCATTTCTTCATAAAAACCATCCTTTCTTAAGATCATCAAACGTCACCTTCCAACAGTTTTCTGCAAGCCAAACTGTTCATCGGGACCTCCTCCTTTCCAAAAATGACAAAAAGGCGCGGCAGACCGAGGGGTTCTCGGCAGCCGTCGCCTTTCATCGCAGACTCTGTTCTCGCACAGCCATAACCGTTGCGAGCCCCTTCTGCGGCGCTCTGCCGAGCCGGGATCACGGTCTCTTGGTTTCTACGATTTCATTATAGCAGATTTTTCTGCGGTTGTCAAGTTCTTTTTTCAATCCTTCGCCCAGCCCAGCGAGCGCTCCACCGCGCGGTGCCAGCCGTTCAGCAACGCTTCCCTCTTCTCCTGCGGCATCTGCGGCAGGAATTGGCGGTCGGACTTCCAAGAGGCCTTCAGCTCCTCCACGCTTGCATAGTAGCCCACGCCAAGCGCCGCCAAGCCCGCCGCGCCCTTGGCCGTTGTTTCCACGCAAACGGGACGGGTGAGCGGCACGCCCAGCACGTCGGCTTGAAATTGCAACAAGAAATTGTTTGCCGCCGCTCCGCCGTCCACGCGGATGGAGCCGATGGGGAACGGGGTTTCCTTCTTCATGACCTCCAGCACGTCGGCCGTTTGATAGGCCATGGCCTCCAGCGCCGCGCGAACGATGTGATCGGCGGTGGCGGCTCTCGTGAGCCCCTGAATGCTTCCGCGCGCGTAGGCATCCCAATAGGGCGCTCCAAGCCCCACGAAGGCGGGAACTACGTAGACACCGGCCGTGTCCTCCACGCGCAGTGCCATTTTCTCGGTATCGGAGGCGTGGCGGAAGAGCTTGAGCCCATCGCGAAGCCATTGGATCACCGAGCCGCAGGTGAACACCGAGCCCTCCAGCACGTAGGTCACCCGATCGCCGATCTGCCAGCCAACCGTGGTGAGCAGGCCCTGCTCCGAGCGAACGGGGGTGCTGCCCGTGTTCATCAGCAGGAAGCCGCCCGTGCCGTAGGTGTTTTTCACGTCGCCTGCCTCCAGACAGCATTGACCGAAGAGCGCCGATTGCTGGTCGCCTGCCACGCCTGCGATGGGGATCTGCCCACCGAAGAGATGCTTGGCCGTGTGCCCGAAAAGCCCCGACGAGGGCTTGACCTCGGGAAGCATGGCGCGCGGGATCTTAAAAATGCGAAGTAGCGCCTCATCCCACTCCATGGTGTGGATATTGAAAAGCATGGTCCTGGCGGCATTGGAGGGATCGGTGGCATGCACTGCACCGTCGGTGAGACGGTTGATCAGCCAGGAATCCACCGTGCCGAAACACAGCTCTCCCCGCTCCGCTCTCTCCCTCGCGCCTGCAACGTTTTCCAGGATCCATTTCAGCTTGGTGGCCGAAAAATAAGGATCGGTGAGCAGACCCGTGCGCTCGCGGATCTCCCGATCGAGCCCCTGCCGCTTCAGCTCCTCGCAGGCCTTGGCCGTTCTTCTGCATTGCCAAACGATGGCAGGATAGATGGGGCGTCCGCTTTCCCGCTCCCAAACCACCACCGTTTCCCTTTGGTTTGTGATGCCGATGGCGGCAACGTCGGCGGCGGTAATGCTCATTTTCAGCATGGTCTCCACCACAACGCCCATCTGCGAGGCCCAAATTTCCGTTGGATCCTGCTCCACCCAACCGTCCTGCGGATAGAACTGCTTGAATTCACGGTTGACCTGCGAGCAGATATTGCCCTCCCGATCAAACACGATGCACCGCGAGCTGGTTGTTCCCTGATCCAATGCCAACAAATATTGCTCCATCTTTTTTCTCCTTTCGGATCCTTGCGGATTTCTGCCTTTATTGTATCATATTTTTTTCGGTTCGTCAAGAAAAAAACGGCAAAGGAAGCACAGAACTCTCCTTTGCCGTTTTCTTCACTTCAGATTCCGCTTCAGACTCTCCACCGCATGGCGAACGGAGAGGATCATGCCATGGCAAAGCTCTGCCACCCGACCGCTCCCGCAGACGCCCGATCGCGGATCGATCTGCTCCGACAGAGCTCTTCTGAAATTCCCCGCCGCGCACTGCAACGGAGCGATCCTTTCCTGCCCAAAGCCTGCAACGTCATTCCGAAGCGCTGTGAGCCTTGCAAGCATATCCGAGTCGCCGGGACCGCCTTCCCGCACGGTTTTCCTCGCATATTCCGCAATGGCCTCCGTGATCCTCGCCGCAACGGCCAACAGCTCCGAAATTTTCCGAAGCGCCTCAGCTGACGCCTGCTCCTCCCCGATCAATGCTCTCGTCAGCGCACCCAGCTCCTCTGCGGAAAGCCTGACCGATCCAAACACCGTTGCCCTTCCTCTCGCCAACGATCTCACCTCTCCCAAGCAGGCGATCCACCGCTCGGCCGCTTTTCTCACAGCCTCGCATTCGCCTTGGAGATCGGTGCGGATCGCATCGAGGGCATTCGCCGTTTCCTGCTCTCGCATCCCATTCCTCCTTTCGGTGACAAAAATGCCCGTTGCCAACGACAACGAGCATTTTTGAGATCATCCTCAGCGGATGT
Source organism: Eubacteriales bacterium (assembly GCA_045659845.1). Classification (GTDB taxonomy): domain Bacteria; phylum Bacillota; class Clostridia; order Oscillospirales; family CAG-272; genus UMGS1865. Next base: position 6,083 of record JAZRCQ010000010.1, on the reverse strand, counting down.
CTACATTTACTTTTTTACCGCTGCTCACGGAAGCAGCCTTGATGACCGTGCGGATCGCCTTTGCGATTCTGCCGTGTCTGCCGATCACCATACCCATATCGTCGGGTGCCACGGTGAGGGTGAGGTTGACGCAGCGGTCATCCTCCTCCACCGTAACCTTCACCTCGTCGGGGGAATCAACAATTGCCTTTGCAATATCAAGCAAGGTCTCCTGCAAATTCGCCATACTGCCTTCTCCTATGAGAGGGATCAGTCAACGATGCCGCTCTTCTTCAGCAGAGCCTTCACGGTCTCGGTGGGCTGTGCGCCGTTTCCGAGCCACTTCTTAGCCTTCTCTGCGTCGATCTTGATGTCAACGGGGTTGGTGAGAGGGTTGTAGTAGCCGATCTCCTCGATGAAGCGACCGTCTCTGGGGCTGCGGCTGTCTGCCACGATCACGCGGTAGAAGGGAGCCTTCTTTGCGCCCATTCTCGTCAGTCTCATTTTTACTGCCATGATGTTTTTCCTCCAAAAATGTTTTTTTATTTTTTTATGAATGAACGGTGAAATCAGAAGGGCATCTTCATTCTGCCGAGCATTTTCATTCCTTTGCGGGACTTGCCCATGTTGGTGAACTGCTTCATCATCTTCATCATCTGATCAAACTGACGAAGCACCTTGTTCACTTCCTCCACAGAGGTTCCGGAGCCTGCCGCGATGCGCTTCTTGCGGGAGGCATTGATGATGTCCGGGCGTTCTCTTTCCTTTTTGGTCATGGAATGGATGATCGCCTCGGTGTGCGCCAGATAGGATTCATCCAGCTTGGCATCCTTCAGCGCCGCGCGGTTCACGCCCGGCATCATGCCCAAAAGCTGATCGATGCTTCCCATATTCTTGATCTGCTGAAGCTGATCCAGATAATCGTCCAGCGTGAAGGTTTGCTGGCGCATCTTCTGCTCCAGCTCGGCCGCCTGCTTTTCATCGTAGGCCGCCTGCGCCTTGTCGATGAGCGTAAGCACGTCGCCCATTCCCAGTATTCTCGACGCCATGCGGTCGGGATGGAAGGGCTCGATGGTGTCCAGCTTCTCGCCAAGGCCCACGAATTTGATGGGCTTTCCCGTGACGTAGCGGATCGAAAGCGCTGCACCGCCTCGGGTGTCACCGTCCAGCTTCGTGAGGATCACGCCCGTGATGTCCAGCAGCTCATTGAACGTTTCTGCCACGTTCACCGACTCCTGACCGATCATGGAATCCACCGTGAGGAGGATCTCCGTGGGGTTCACGGCCGCTTTGATGTTTTTCAGCTCCTCCATGAGCAGCTCATCGATCTGCAGACGGCCTGCCGTGTCGATGAACACCATGTCGTAGCCCTTTTGAATGGCGTGGGCAACGCCCTCCTTGGCGATCTCCACGGGGGAAACCCGATCTCCCATGGTGAACACGGGGATCTCCAGCTTCTCTCCCACCACCTGCAGCTGCTTGATGGCCGCAGGACGATAGACGTCGCCTGCCACGAGCAGAGGCTTCTTGCCCTGCTTTTTATACATCCCCGCCAGCTTTCCTGCATGGGTGGTTTTACCTGCGCCCTGCAGACCCACCATCATGATCACCGTGGGCGGCTTGGATGCGATGGTCAGCTTGGATTGCGAGCCGCCCATCAGGCGTGTCAGCTCCTCGTTGACGATCTTCACGATCTGTTGAGCAGGCAGAAGCGAATCCAGAACCTCGCTTCCGACCGCTCTTTCGGACACGATCTTGATGAAATCGCGCACCACCTTGAAATTGACGTCGGCCTCCAGCAGCGCAAGCTTGATCTCGCGCATGCCGGCCTTCACGTCGGCTTCGGTGAGCTTTCCTTTATTCCGAAATTTCTTGAATGCGTTTGTCAGTTTTTCTCCGAGACTTTCAAACATCGGCAACCCCCTCCTTTCGGGTGTTATCGAACCAGGTCTGCCAGCTCCTGCGCCGCTCTGCAGATCTCGGCATCGGCCTCCTTCTCCTTCAGAAGATTCAGAAGATGATCGGCCTGCCTCTGCGCCGCGCGGAATCTCTCCGCCAGCCCCAGCTTTTCCTCATAAAACCACAGCTCCTCCTCGGCCTTCTTGATCAGATCCCGCACGCCTTGCCTCGAGATTCCGATCTCGTCTGCGATTTCCGCCAAGGAGTAGTCATTATTGTAATAATAATCCAGCACGGTCCTGCGGCGCTCCGAAAGGACGTCGCCGTAGAAATCCAGCAAAAAGCCGATCTTCAGATCCTTTTCAAACATGGTTTTCCCCCCTCTTAAGGGTGTAAAGCAAATGACTTTACAATTATACCATTTTTTTCGGATTTGTCAAGAGCTTTTTTAAAAATTCTCTTGTTTTTTTCGTTTTTTTCAGTTCACCGTTTGCACCTTGAGCAGATTGGTGGTGCCTGCCAGATTGAGCGGCACGCCTGCCGTGATCACGGCAATATCGCCCTTGGAAACGAGGTCGATCTGCTTGGCGCAATCAATGGCATGGATGAACAGGCGGTCGGTGTCATCCTGATTCAGCGCCAGCACGGGGCACACACCCCAGGAAAGGCTCATCTGATGATAGGTCTTCAGCTCGGGAGTGGCGGCAATGATGGCCTTTGCATGGACGTCGCGCGCGGTGGTCACAGCGGCATCGCAGATGGCATTGGTGGTGTCGGAAACGTCATTGACGTAGCCGATCCCACGGTAGGCATCCATTTCCAGCGCATCGTTTTCAGCCTGCTCGGCGATCTTCGCCATGGTCCTCACCACCAGCGCGGGGTGGTCGCCCGTGGCGGTCTCGCCCGAGAGCATCACGGCAGAGGTGCCGTCGAACACGGCGTTGGCAACGTCGGTGATCTCGGCTCTGGTGGGCGTGGTGGCGTGGATCATGGATTCCAGCATCTGCGTGGCCGTGATCACCATCTTGCCCGATTGATAGCATTTGCGGATGAACCGCTTCTGAAGGCCGGGCAGACGCTCGAATTCGATCTCCACGCCCATATCGCCTCTGGCCACCATAATACCATCCGAATGTGCCAGGATCTCATCGAAATGCTGCACGCCCTCGATGTTCTCGATCTTGGAAATGATGCGGATGCTATGGCCGCCATGATAGTTGAGGAACTTCCGCAAAGCGATCACGTCCTCCTTGCGGCGAACGAAGGAGGCCGCCACAAAATCCACGTTCTGCTCAATGCCAAACAGAAGATCGGCCTCGTCCTTCGCGCTGATATAATCCATTTCAATGGGGAAATTGGGGATATTCAAGCTCTTGCGATTGGAAAGCACGCCTCCAACCTCCACGCGGCAACGGATCTCTCTTCCGCAGATCTCCTCCACCGTCATGGCCACGCGGCCATCGTCCAGAAGGATCCGCACCCCCGCCTTCAGCTGTGCGGGCAGGCCGGCATAGGAAATGGAAGCGATGGTCTCGTTCCCCTGCCGCTCCTCCGTGGTGAGTGTGAACAGATCGCCCTTTTTCAGAAGGATCTTGCCGTTCTCGAAAAGGCCCAAACGGATCTCGGGTCCCTTGGTGTCCAAAAGGATGGCGGCAGGCAGGCGGAGGCGGTCGCGCACGCGGCGGAAGGTCTCCATCATTTCCTTATGATATTTATGATCGCCGTGGGAAAAATTGAAGCGCGCCACGTTCATGCCGCCAAGGAGCATCTCCTCCAGAACGGCTTCACTGCTGCAGCCCGGCCCCACTGTGCAAACGATCTTGGTTTTCCTCATAGATTTCTCTCCTTCTTGCGTTTCCACGCCATTCCCCAAAAAGAACGCTTTAGGGCAGTTTACCCTATTATCATACCATACTTTTCCTCACTTTTCCTGCCTTTCTTATTTTTTTATCAAAATGTTTACATTTCATATTTACATTTTGAAAAAATCATGGTAAAATAATAAGGTAAAAAGCCATTGGAAAGGATGATATGAACATGACCAATCGGGAACGTTTTCTGGAGATCTTTCAGGAAAAGATCACGCGCGAGGGTGCCGACAAGCTGCTGGAGTTCCTCTCAGGCTCCGATTTCTTCACCGCCCCCGCCTCCACCCGCTATCACGGCGCCTACGAGGGAGGCCTGCTGGAGCATAGCCTCAACGTTTACGACTGCCTCTGCGACATTCTCGCACGCCCCCGCATGAAGGAGCTTTACGGCCTGGAATACAGCGAGGAATCCATTGCCATCGTGGCGCTCCTGCACGACATCTGCAAGGTGAATTTCTATAAGGTGGGCTCCCGCAACGTCAAGGACGAAAACGGACGCTGGCAGTCGGTCCCCTACTACACCATCGAGGACACCCTGCCCTACGGTCACGGTGAAAAGTCGGCCTACATCGCCTCTGCCTATCTGCGGCTCACCCGCGAGGAGGCCTTTGCCATTCGCTACCACATGGGCTTCTCGGGCACCGAGGATCCCGGCAACGTGGGCAAGGCGCTGGAGATGTTCCCCTTGGCCTACGCCTTGGTTTGCGCCGACATGGAGGCCGCCTTCCTCATGGAGGGCAAGCTCGCGCAGGAGAATCACCAATGAGATCCCTCCGCACTTCCCTTTCCCTTGCGCGGCTGGCCTATCTGCTTCCGATTTTCACGGCTGTTGCTGTTTTGGTGCTTTCCGCCGTTCCCTGCTTCTTCTTTCAATCCAAGGGAGAGGCCCATCAGACCATGAATCTCTTCGGCGTGATGGCAAACACGCTGGAGACCTGCACGGGGCTTCTGAACGGCACCGTCAACGGCAACACCTCCGATCTTTATTTCTCCATCGTGATGCTGGCGCTTCTGATCGTTTGCGCGTTGGCGCTCCTGCTCTACGTTGGCTTCGCGCTTTTCACGGCGCTTCTGCTTGCATTGGCGTGGAATCCCGGTCTCACGCATCCCGCCGTGAATGCATTGAAGCGAGCCTACCGCATTCTCGTTCTCAACCGCGGCTTCTTCGCCGTTTTCAATCTGCTTCCCCTGCTCTTCCTCGTCTTCCCTCATTTTCTGAAGCTGTTTTACAACACCCTTTTGGGAGAGCCTGTGACGCTGCATTATTTCTTCCTGCCCTCTCCCATCGTGGCCGCAATCCTCTGTGCCGCCTCAGTCACGCTATTCTTCTGCACCCTGAAGGATCAGCAGGAGGCACGACTGGATCTTTTCCGAATTTATAAGCTTTGAGCTTGATACCGCACAGTGCAAAAAACATCCGCTTTCGCTATCCGAGAAACGGTAGCAAAAAGGACTGTGTTCTTAACGGAGAAATCATCAATCAACTTGCTTTATTTGATCCGCAGTAAACAAATAATTAGCCCCGACAGATTTTTTAACAGTCTGTCGGGGGTTGCTATTCGATAAAATGGAATTTATCTAACTTATCGTCCCCAAAAATCTCTCCAAGATTTTTCAACTTCCTCTTTATTGCGAAGCGAACGAACATTTCCAAATTCATCTAATGTGAAGATTCCTTTGAAACAGTTAGGCATATCATCATACTGCTTTTCTAATTGACTATTGAATACTCGAAAGCACTCATAGCCGTAGTGCTCTAATAAATATGGCATCAGAAAAACTGAACGCATCGGTTCATATTCTGCATAATTATATGGAGTTTTCTCTGATCGCTTTTTAAGAAGTTCAAGAAGTTTGTTCATTAAAGTTGAAACTTCATCCTCGCTAGAAAAAACAGCATATTCTCTAACTGCACTCAATTTCATATCCAAGTAGCGTTCTTTTTTGAAAACCTTTAAGAAAAAGTCTTTTGAATTGACAGGTATGTCTAAAAGCAACTGCTTCAACATTTCGCTTCTTTTTGAAACTTCCTTCTCTTGAAAGTATGATTCCATTAAAACTTCGTGTTTCATTTCACACCTACAAATTCTTATTTATCGTTCTGTTTTATTGCCAGTTTCGCCTTTGTAATACAAAGGCTTCGGGCAAAGCCCAAACCCCTAAAGATGCACGAGCGTGTCCGAAGGCTCCCTCCGAGAGGGAGCTCCCGACGAAGTCGGGTGAGGGAGAATGCGTGACAATAAAACATATCAAAACTTCAAAGTTACGCGGGCTCCTTCCGTCACGCTTCGCGTGCCACCTTCCTCCCGGAGGAAGGCTTTTTTGCTAACCCCATTA
>JAZRCQ010000009.1:0-2634 GCA_045659845.1 Eubacteriales bacterium | reverse complement strand
CGCCCAGCGCCGTGCCGATGCCGCCAACGGGAAGAGAGCCCATCCAGAGCGTTTCCTTGCGGGCATTGGAGGCCGTGAAGGTGTGCGCCGCCACGATGGGAGCGGCGAAGGAAACGGCCAGAGACACAACGTAGAGCGTGTTGGAAAGGGATGAGGTGGCAGAGGTGATGTTGAAGAGGATCACGGTCACGCCGCAGGCAAAGAGCAGGAGCGCGGAGAGGATCCAGCCCAACAAGCCGTTGAAATAGCTTGCCAGCGTTCGCTTCATCACGGAGATCATTGGTCATCCTCCTTCGTTTCGGATTTCGGCTCGGCGCAAAGGGCGTCGCGCCAGGCCTGCTCTGCGGGAGAGGCCGAAATGGGCTCGGTGAGAGGCGAGCCAAAGCCTCCCTCCCGAAGCGCGATGCAAAGGGGCGCGGCGGCTCCCTTTTCCACGCAGATGCGGTAGCCGTTGGGCTCCACGGCGCAGGAAAGCACGGTGCCCTGTGCCTCCATCAGATCGAGAACGGCATTTGCGTCGCCCTCCACCGTCAGGCGCACCCATTCGCCTCGGATCAGCTCGGCGGTGGGAACGGGACGGCTGAGCGTGCCATCGTCCAGAAGCATCACCTCATCGGCCACGGCAGAAAGATCTGTGGCGAGGGAGGAGAACACAAAGAGCGTTTTGCCCTTTTCCTTCAGGGCGAGGAGCAGCTCGCGCACGGCGGCGCGGTCGGAGAGCGAAAGCCCCTCGGTGGGCTCGTCCAGAATGAGGATCTCGGGATCTCCCACGCAGGCCTGTGCCAGCGCAAGTCGGGCAAGCAGGGAGGGGGAGAGACGGGCAACGATGCGGTCGCGCAAGGGCTCCAGCCCCGTGGCCTCCATCACCTCATGCACGCGGATGAAGCGGCGGTCGGCGCGAAGCTCCTTGGCGTCGGCCACAAAGCGAAGAAGCTCGTAAACGGTGGCGCTTGGGGGGAAGTCGATGCCCTGCGGCGCGTAGCCCAAGCATTTTTTGGCCTGTCTTGCCTCGGTGGCAAGATCGAAGCCGTTGATGCGAACGGTGCCCTCATCGGCGGAAACGGCTCCTGCCATAGCGGCGGCCAACAGGCTCTTTCCGCTGCGGGGCAGGCCAAAGATGCCGTAGATCCTGCCGTTCGGCACCTTCATGGAGATGCTCCGAAGGGGCGGTTGCCCCTTTTGCGATAAGCTGAGATTCGTAATTTCGATCACGGTGGTAGCCTCCGATCAGAATAGAAACAGATTTTCATTATAATTATAGCGGAAAAGACAAAGCCTGTCAAGGGTTATTTATGAGGAAAGCAAGAACCTTTTGTGAACGAGGGGCGCGACGGGACTTCTTGACAAAAGAGGGGAAATATGGTATAATAGCGGCAGAAAAGAGCCCGCGGCGGGCTCGGAAAGGTGGGTTATATGATTTATTCCAAAAAGCTTTTGTCCTTTGGAGAGATCATCTGGGACGTTTATCCCGACGGCAGGCAGATCGGCGGCGCTCCTCTGAATTTTGCGGCACACGTGGCCTCCTTCGGCGTGCAGACGTGGCTGCTTTCGGGCGTTGGCGAGGATGCCTTGGGCGAGGAAGCTCTGCAGCGGCTGGAGAGCTTCGGTGTCAACGTCGGGATGATTCAGAAAAACGATCGCCCCACCGGGCGGTGCGAGGTGATCCTGCAGGCAAAGGACAAGCCTGCCTATCGCGTTTTGAGTGATGCCGCCTTTGATCGCGTCAGTCTTTCGGAGGAGGCGTTGGACGCCGTGGATGCCGAGGGCTTCGACGTGCTGTATTTCGGGACGCTGGCGCAAAGAGGGCAGGCCTCGCGCTCCTCGCTGGCGGCGCTTTTGGATGCCTGCAGCTTTCCGGATCGGTTTTGCGACATCAATCTGCGGGAGGGATGCTACGATGCCGATGCGGTGTCGCTTTGCCTTCGGAACGCCACCATCCTCAAGCTCAGCCTTGAGGAGGAGCCTCTTTTGAGGAGACTCGGCTTCTATGAATGCTATTCCGATTCCCCCTTTGCCATTGCCAAGGCCATCTCCGCGCGCTACGGCAATCTGCGCCATATCCTCATCACCATGGGGGAGAACGGCTCCATCGAATTTGAGAAGGAAAGCGGCATTTGCCACCGTCAGGATGCGGTGGAGGCAGAGGTGGTTTCAACCGTTGGGGCAGGCGATGCCTTTTCGGCGGCTTGGCTGGCAGGCTATCTGGATGATCTTCCTCCTGCGATCCGCCTGCGCCGTGCGGCGGAGCTGAGCGCGTTTGTGGTGACTCATCGGGAGGCGGTTCCTCAAAAAGAGACGCCGAGAGGCTGAGAAAAACTCTCAAAAAGTTTTGGAAAGCCCTTGACTTGCGGGGGCAATCGTGCTATACTATTAAAGGTATTCGTGATAATTTCCGACTCTGTGAGGTCGTGGTCCCATCGCACCCCCCGGTTTTGTTCCGAGTACACAATTCTAAATGGAGGTACCCAGAATGAACACCGGTACAGTGAAGTGGTTCAACGCTGAAAAGGGCTACGGATTCATTTCCAACGACAACGGCGGCGACGACGTTTTCGTGCATTTTTCCGCGATTGTAGCGGAAGGGTATAGAAAACTCAAGGAAGGACAACGCGTTTCGTTTGAAACGGAATCCGA
>JAZRCQ010000008.1:0-4805 GCA_045659845.1 Eubacteriales bacterium | reverse complement strand
CCTGCACGGGAAGATCGGTTTGCACGTGCGGCAGGATCCGCAAAACGGCCGCCGCCAGCTCATTGAGGGGCGCCTCCGCGCAAGCGGATGCCAACGCTTCCAGAAATTGCTTCTGCGCCCTCATTCTTCCAAGATCTGCATCGGCATAGCCTGAGCGGAATCGCAGAAAAAGCTCGGCCTCCTCGCCGTTTAAGCGATGCCTTCCCGCAGGAAGCCGACGATCGAGCCCGTTTTCGGGATCGGAATACTGCATTTCCTGCCCGATCTCCACCTCCACGCCGCCGACCGCATCCACAAGCGCGGAAACGGCCTCCAGCTCCAGCGACAAAGCATAGTGAATGGGTACGCCAAGCGCCTCGGAAAGAAGCTGCTTTACGCCCGCCATTCCCAACGCGGCCAGGGCACCGTTGAGCTTTTTATAGTCCCTCGACGTGTATGCGGCATAGGTGTCCCGCGGGATCTGCAGGATCCGTGCCTCGCCTGCCGATTCCTCCAGTGCCAGCACCATGATGGTGTCGGTGAGTCCTGCGGCGCGATCCTTTCCGAGGATCAGGCAACGAAGCACCTGCTTCTCCTCGGCATCCGCCTCGGCAACGGGTGAAGAGCATCCCGTGAGTAAGCATCCTGCGATCAATATAAGACAGATCCATCTATTCATGGCGGCACCTCATTCTTTCATTCGATGTACCGCCGGCCGCACGGTCAGCGTGCCGCGCGCTCTGCCAAAAGCTCGTTTCGGGCCTCCACCGTGTCAGTGGCAACGGGAACACCGTCGGCCAACAGATCACGGATCGTCATATCATAGGAAAGCAGGAGCGTGTCACAAAGCAGTGCTTTTCGCTTCTCCTCCGTCATACTTGCCGGATCTGCCCCCCAAAAATATCTGCGAAGCAGAACACAATTTTCAAAGCTTCTGGAATCGTCGATGTAATCGGCCAGATACAGAAGCTTCTCGGAAAGCGTCATGCCCCGATGCCCCGTGGTGTGCCAGCGAACGGCGTTGACCACAATTGGATCCATGAAGCTCGGAAAAGCCTTGCCGATCAGTGCAGCCGCCGTGCGGGCATGCAACGTTTTCGGTGCCAGAAGATCCTCCTTGCCGAAGGAAAGCCCCAGCTCCTGCCCCAGCGAAAGCTGCTCCTCCGTGCTTTTTTCCTTTGTGACGTCGTGAAGGATCGCCGCCGCGCGCAGAAGCATCTCCTGCTCGGGGCAATAGAGCGCGCTCAATCGCGCCACCATTTCCTCCACCGCAAGAACGTGGCGAAACCGCTTGGGGCTCGTCTCGCTCAATACGCGGAAGCGAAGATCAACCAGCATTTCATTTGTGATCTCTATCATGATGCCTCCTTTTGCAGACGCTCACCCGTATAAATGATTGTCATAAATGTATTTTTCAACCGACGGCGGAACCAATCCGTCGATCGGCAGACCGCTTTGAAGCCTTTGGCGGATATCGCTTGAGCAAAGCTGCAGAGGCTCTGTGACGATCCTGCGAACTACCTTGCCGAATTTTTCATTGTAATCCGCAATTTTGGCAACGATCTTTTTCGAGATCTCCTCGTCGTTTTCCCTGCGAATATAAACGGGATAGCACAAGCGAAAGATCTCCTGCGGCTCACGCCATTGATCCAGCGTGAGCATCATATCGGTGCCGCACAGAAAAAACAGTCTCCGATCCTCGCCGGAAAGCTCTCTGAGCGTGTCCACCGTGTAGCTTCTTCCGCCTCTTCGGATCTCCATGTCACTCACGTGCACACCTTCCACGTCGGCAAAGGCCAATCGGCACATTTCCAAACGGTGGGCAGCATCCAGACAATGCTCAGGCGACTTATGGGGCGGCTGTGCCGTTGGGATCACCAGCAGGTAATCCAGCCACATCTGCTCCATAAAGGCCTTCGCAGCCTGCACGTGTCCTGCATGCGGCGGAGAAAAGGTGCCTCCGTAGATCCCGATCCGCGTCATACGGGCAATTCGATCACGGGCTTCTTTTCGGAGCGACGGTAGAACACCGCCTTTTTCCCCGTTACCGCCACCACATCGGCCGACAACGCCTCTGCGAGGGCATCCGCTGTTTCGCGGGGAGTCATCCCACTGTTTTCAAGCACGTGCAGCTTGATCAGCTCCCTTGCCTCGAGAGCATCGGAGCAGGTTTTGATAAGATTTTCAGTCAGGCCTCCCTTGCCGATCTGCATGATGGCGGGAAGCTCGTTTGCGAGCCCTCTGAGATAGGCTCTCTGCTTGGATGTGATCATATGCGTTCCTTTCGCTTGCGAACCGCTCTCAGCACCATTTCTGTTCGGCAAGGATCCGCATGACCTCCGCACAAGCGGGGGTTCGCAAACGGATCTGCTGAGAATCGTTCAAAAAGATATTCAACGTGTAGTTTTCGCCCTGCTGCACCGAGCGCACGTCCTCGCGGGAAAGCTCCAGACTATGCATGGTGTTGCTAATGGCCAAAAGCACCATGGAGGTCTCCGTTAGCACAAAGAAGCCATCCACAGGCCCCTTTTTCGACGACATACTCACGCGCACATCGAATAAAAAGGGTTGCTTCAGCTTTTTCTTCAGGCGAATATAAGGAAGATCCTGCAAAAAAGCAACGGTTGGATACACCAGCGACGTTACCAACGCGGTAACCGCGCCAACAAAACCGCCCTTCACGGGATCGGTGAACAAGGCGGTGCCGCCTCCCACCAAAAATCCCAGCAGGATCGAAACGGGGCGAACCCCCGGTGCAAACAGATAATCCCAAAGCTTCATGCGATGCCTCACAGATCCTTCAGGCGCTTCTTCAGCTCGGCCGCGAATTTCTCCATAGCCACGCCGCGATGCGACACCTCGTTCTTGGCTTCGGCCGGAACCTCTGCAAAGGTCTTTCCGAAGGGCTCGTAGAAAAACATGGGATCGTAGCCAAAGCCGCCCGTTCCGTGATATTCGCGCAGCATCCGTCCGCGAACCTCGCCGCGCACGGTGAAGGAATCCCCGTTCGGGAACACGCAAGCCACGCAGCAAACGTAGGCCGCACCTCTTTCATGGTCCGGAACGTCGCGCAGCTTTTCCAGAACGAGCTGATTGTTTGCCTCGTCGTCGTGGCCGCCGGCATAGTGATTTCGCTCGGCGTAGCGGGCGGAATAAACCCCCGGCTCGCCTCCCAAAGCATCAACCGTCAGTCCGGAATCGTCGGCAATTCCGATATATCCGCTTGATGCCGCGGCGCGGGCCTTGGTGAGCGCATTTTCCTCAAAGGTGGTGCCGTTTTCCTCGATATCGCCAACGTAGCCGATGTCATCCAGCGACAAAACCTCCACCTCGGGAAGCAGCTCCGAGAGCATCGTGCGAAGCTCTCCGATCTTTTTTTGATTGCGAGACGCTAAAACCAGCTTCATGCTTGCCCTCCCGTCAATTTTCAAACAAGGCGCGCACGAATTCCTCATGGTCGAATTCCTGCATATCGTCGATCTTTTCGCCAACGCCGATGAATTTCACGGGAATGTTCAATTCCCGACGAATAGAAAGCACGATGCCTCCCTTGGCAGTGCCGTCCAGCTTATTGAGGATCAATCCCGTCAATGCGGCGGCATTCTTGAATTCCTTGGCCTGAATGATAGCATTCTGACCGGTGGTGGCATCCAGCACCAGCAGATTTTCTCTGGAAGCACCGGGAAGCTCGCGGTCGATGATGCGATTGATCTTAGCCAGCTCGTTCATCAGATTGGTTTTGTTGTGCAAACGTCCGGCCGTGTCGATAATAAGAACGTCGGCGTTCTTTTTTCTGGCCACGTGGCAGGCATCGAACACCACGGCGGCAGGGTCGCTTCCCTCATTTTGACGAACCAATTCCACCTTGGCGCGCTCGCACCAAACTGCCAGCTGGTCGATGGCCGCCGCACGGAAGGTGTCCGCCGCCGCAACGACCACGCGCTTGCCCTGCAAACGAAGCTGATTGGAGATCTTACCGATGGAGGTGGTCTTACCCACACCGTTGACTCCGATCACAAGCACCACGGAGGGCGCAGTTTCCAGCTTTAGAGGCTCGCCTGCTCCGATCATGCCCTCCAAAATTCCGCGCAGAGCGCTCATCACCTGATCCTTTTCCTTCAGGCGACCGTCCTTGATCTGCTCGCGAAGCTCGTCGATCACGATTTCGGTGGCGTTCACGCCGATGTCGGCACAGATCAGAGCTTCCTCCAGCTCCTCCAGAAGATCCTCATCCACCTTCACGAAGGCCTTGAGCATCTCATCGATCTGTCCGAACAGTGCATTTTTTGTTTTGGAAAGTCCGGTTTTTACGCGGCTCCAAAAGGATTTCTTTTCCTTTTTCCGCTCTTCAGAGGACATGGCCACGGGGGCCTCCTCCTGCAAAGCTTCCGCCTCTGCTTTTGCCTTGGCTTCCGCCTCTGCTTTTGCCTTGGCTTCTGCCTCAGCCTTTGCTTTGGCTTCCGCCTCGACCTTTGCTTTGGCTTCTGCCTCGGCCTTTGCTTTGGCTTCTGCCTCGGCCTTTGCTTTGGCTTCCGCCTCGGCCTTTGCTTGGGCTTCTGCCTCGGCCTTTGCTTTGGCTTCCGCCTCGGCCTTTGCCTTGGCTTCTGCCTCGGCCTTTGCTTTGGCTTCTGCCTCAGCTTGTGCCTTAGCCTCTGCCTCGGCTTTTGCCTTGGCTTCTGCTTCGGCCTTTGCTTCTGCCTCGGCCTTTGCCTTGGCTTCTGCCTCGGCCTTTGCTTTGGCTTCTGCCTCAGCTTGTGCCTTAGCCTCTGCCTCGGCTTTTGCCTTGGCTTCTGCTTCGGCCTTTGCTTCTGCCTCGGCCTTTGCCT
>JAZRCQ010000007.1:0-3555 GCA_045659845.1 Eubacteriales bacterium | reverse complement strand
CCCGCCCCGGGGCCCCCCGGCCCGGAGGCGCAAAAAAAGACCCGAGGCAGAAGCTTTTCGCTTCTGCATCCCCTCTTTGGCTTTTGATTATTGGTTCACGGTCAGCACGACCTTGCCCACGTTTTGTCCCTTGTAGAGGATATCGTGAGCGGCCTCTGCCTCCTGAATGGGGAGAACGGCGTGAATGGTGGCCTTCACCTCGCCTGCCTCCACCTTGGGCCAAACGTCGCGAACGAGGCCTGCAAGAATCTCTGCCTTCACGGCGGGCGTTCTGGAGCGGAGGGTGCTTCCGATGATGCGAACGTTGCGAACGTAGATGTTCTTCAGATCGATCTCGGTCTTGGTGCCGGCCAGCGCCGCGATCATGATCCAGCGAGCGCCGTGCTTGAGATAGTGGATGCATTTGCCCATAACCTCGCCGCCGAGGCAGTCGATGGCAACGTCCACGGGATGACCTGCCTCCAGCTCGCGCTTCAGCACCTCAACGATATCCTCAGAGGAGGTGTCCACCACCACGTCGGCGTTCAGATGCGCGATCTTCTTAGCGATCTCTGCGGAAAGCACGGTGGTGATCACGCGCGCGCCGAAGGCCTTGGCCATGGGGATCACCACGCTGGCAAGTCCGCTGGCGCCTGCATTCATCAGCAGGGTGTCGCCTTCCTTGATCTTGCCCTCAATGAAGAGATTGAGATATGCCGTGGCGAATGCCTCGGGCATGGCTGCAGCCTCCACCATGGAGCAGTTGTTGGGAATGGGCATGAGCATATCGTAGCGCACGGAAACGTACTCTGCATAGCCGCCGCCGCCCAGCAGGGCGCAAACGCGGTCGCCAAGCTTCCAATTGGATTCGGCGGCCGCCACGGAGCCGATCTTTTCAATGGTGCCGGAGATCTCCAAGCCCATCCATTCGGGGCAGCCGGGAGGGGGAGGATAGTCGCCCTCTCTCTGCATCAGGTCGGCGCGGTTGGGCGCTGCCGCATGGATCTTCACGAGGACCTCGTCCTCCTTAATAACGGGATCGGGTACGTCGGCCCAGATCAGATGATTGTCCTTGGTTACGAGTGTTGCTTTCATGTTGGTTCATTCCTTTCGGTGAATTGATTATTGGATGGTGAGCAAAATTCCATAGGAGCCGCCTTCAAATTCGGGGCCGTAGGAAATGGTGAGACGAACGGTCTTTCCGTTATACTGATAGGTCAGCTCCATTGCTTCGGTCTTCGATTTCGGAAGCGAATCTGCCGTGAAGGTCTTGCCGTCGGCGGTTTTAGACGATCCGTTGTCCACGTTGTCGATGCGTTCCCAGATCAGGGTGCAATATTCGGTGTAGAGCACATCCGTGAGGGAATCGTAGTCGTTGACCTTGAAGAAGGTGACGTTGCCCTTCACGGAGCCGCTCAGCGCGAAGCCGGGGAAGGGATTGCCGATGCCGTAGGCCGTGTGGGTGGAATCAAAGGCAGGGCGGAGATCCTTCTTTCTGGGGGCGTTGTAGTTGGGACGTGCGAAAACGCCGTCGCCCGTGATCACATCGTAGTACCACTTGCCGCACTCGGTGAGATCGTCACGCGTCCATCTGCGGATCATGAGATTGAGGCCGGGGAGGAACATCATGTTCTCGTTGTAGTCCTTGCCGCTGCCCGAGGAGTGGAAGCGGAAGTAGAAGAAGCTCATATCCCACTCCTGATACATCCGCAGATACTTATTTGCCTCCTCCATATCAAAGGAGAGGAGATCGGGGCTATCGAAGGTTCCGTCCATGGGGCTCATTTCGGTGGTGATCACCGTCAGACCGGCTCTGTGGGCATCGCGGAGCTTCCAGCTGTAGGTGGTGTAGGCGTAGTTGTAGGGATAGCAATGGAAGGTGTAGGCCACGTTGTAGGCCAGATCCTGATCAATGGGATCATCGATGGGATCGTCGCCTGCGGTGGCACCGCCGGAGTAGGCCGAAAGCGCGGTTGCGCTATTGTTGGGAGCCAGGATCACCACGGCATCGGAGCCCTTGGAGCGGATGGTGCGGATCACTTCCTCGCCATAGGCCTTAATGCTCTGTTCCACGCCGTTTTGCGTGCCCCAGGTGGCCTTTGGCTCGTTGCAGATCTCAAAGATCAGATAGGGATTATCGGCATACTTTTCGGCAAGGATTCCGAAGAACTCCTTTGCCTCGTTGATATACTGATAGGGATTGGAGGTGAGGATACCCCAGTCGATCACCACGTAGAGGCCCAGCTCGGTGGTCACGGCGATGATATCGTCGATGTAGGCGAGCATCTTGGCTTTGCCTGCCTCGGTCATGCGGGAGGCGTTGGAATCGTTGTAGTCGCCCGTGCGGGAGCTGCCGTTATTGAAATAAACGTAGCCCATGCCCTCGGAGCGGCCAACCACCTGTGCAGTCACGCGAACGGCGTTGCCGCCTGCTTCGCGGAGCTTGGAAAGGGTGTCCACGGTGTAGGTCTCGTCGAAGCCCTCGATGCCAACGTTGATGGGCACCACGCCCTTGAGTACCACGAGGTTGCCTGCGGCGTCATAGAGGCGGCTGTTGCGAGTGGTGAGCTTGGCGCTCTGATCCACGGAGGGGAGATACTGCTTCACGGTGTTCACCGCGGCGGTACCGATCTGCTGCGTGGAATAGTTGCCGCTGAGCGGCTTCTGGGAAAGGGAATAGCTGCAGAAGCGTCCCTCGGCCTTTTCGGGGAGGGAGGAGATGGAGAGCGTCCAATCGCCGCCTTCTCCCTGACGGAGGATCGCTCCCTCGGGAGCGGAGGCGGGATCCTTCCAAACGGCGCTGTCCTTGGAAAGGAGGATCTCGTGCGTTTTTGTTACGGCGCCATAGCGCTGGGTCAGCACGCAGGTGACCTCGGTGGGGCGCAGGCCGTTGCAGTTGGCGTAATCCTTCCAAACGGCGTGAAGGGAGGCGCTGATGTCATCGAAGGTGGGAACGGTGGTGTCGGAGGGGGAGAAGGCGGTGTTGTTTTTCGACCAATGCGCAACCAGAATGCAGCTGGCCGTGGGCGCATGGGTGAAATCAAACTTCTCTCCGTTGAGATACCATCCAAGGAAGGTGTAGCCCTCTCTGGTGGGATCGGCGGGAACCTCCAGCGTTGCCGTTTTATCCACGATCTGCGTGGGAACGTGGGAGCCGGCGGAGAAGAACTCCACGGTGTAGGCAGGGCGGTAGTTGGTCTTCGCCTCGTAAACGCGGGTTTCGCGGCGGAACTTCACGGTCACGTAATAAACGTTTTCGCCGTCCTGCAGCGTCACGCAGTTGCTTTCGATGGGGCTCTGTCCCTCCCGATCGGCGGAAAGGCTCCAGGTGGCGCCCATTGCCACGCGGATGCGGGCAGCAAAATCAAAGGTTGGATCCTCGTGGGCGTAGTTGGTGGTGAGGGAGGTCCCCTCCACCAAAAGCTCGCCTGCGGTGGAAAGATTCAATTCATTGGGGGTGTCCATGGGGGTGGTGTCTCCTTCCGTTACGGGGGCGGTGGTCGCGTCGGTGTTAGCTTCCTTTCCGCAGGAAACGGTGCAGAGCAGCTGGCAAAGCAGCAGCAGAGCAACCAGCAG
>JAZRCQ010000006.1:0-10194 GCA_045659845.1 Eubacteriales bacterium | reverse complement strand
AACATCCCCACGTGATACGGAACGGCCGTTTTTGCTCCGCAAGCGTAAAAAAACCGAGCCGCATCGGTGGCGTTCATATTGTTCCCCACTCCGTTGATGGGCAGGAAAACAAGATCGATCCCTTCGGGAAGCTCGGAAAGGATCTCCCTGCTGTAGAGCGTATCGCCCGTAACGTAATAGATCCTGCCTTCAACCGTGTCCTCAAGGATCACGCCGATCGCATAAACATCGCTATGCACGGCCTTAACGGCGCGAAAGCAAAATCCGCCCTCGCTCCATTCGGTCTGCCGATCAAACTGCACGTAGTTGTGATCCCTGCCGTGCTGTCTGGCCTTCTGCCACACCGAGGAGGGGCACAGAACCGTCATCGGCCTTCTGCCCTCGCCGAGAAACACGGGCGCCGTTTCGGGATCGTAGTGGTCGAGATGATCGTGGGTGAAGATCATCACGTCGGGCTCATCGTCAAAAAACGTCCGGTCGATCGGAGCACGGCGGAAATTCCTCGGATTCACCTTTTCAACGCTGTTGGATAAATAGGGATCGATCATCATTTTCATCTTTCCGTTATCAAAGAGCAGGCCTGCCTGCCCAAGCCAGGTTATCTTCATAATATGCATCCTCTCCCTTGACAAATTTCACTTTTTATTATATAATATTTTTTGCCCTGTTTATATCATTTTTTTGTCGGAATTATCAGAAATCTTATCCTTTGGGGGAATTATGAAACAGATCGTGCTGCCTGAGATCGTGACGATCGGCATCTATAATTTGCAATCCGCCATGAAAAACAAATTGGTCTCCCCAAACCGAAAGACCACGCTTTTTGAGCTGGAGCTTCCCTTGGAGGACGGCGGCGTTTCCTATATCGACGACTTGTCGCATCCCGTTCGGGAAAACACCGTGATCTGCGCCAAGCCGGGGCAGCTTCGCCACACCAGATTGCCCTTCAAGTGCTATTATATCCACATGATCGTGAGCCAAGGCCCCCTGCTCGAAACGCTTTCCTCGTTTCCGAATTTCGTGGAGCTGACCAACGCGCAGGAGATCCGCGAGCTCTTCATTTCCCTATGCGACTATTACAACAGCGGCACCTCCAAAAACGAGCTGATGATCCAGAGCCTGCTCTTGAAGCTCCTCTTTTTGCTGGATCAGAAGGTGGCTCTGCTGAAAACCCGACACCAGCCCAAGCCAAACAACCAAACGGTGATCGAGCAAACGCTCCGATATATCCGCGAGCATCTCACGGAGGAGCTTTCCCTTTCCTCTCTGTCGGAGCTGGCGCATTTCAGCCCCATCTATTTTCACAAGCTTTTCAAAAGATCGGTGGGGAAGAATTTGCGGGAATACGTTGAGGAGCAGCGGATCAAAAAAGCCATCGATCTGCTGATCTCCACAGACAAAACGCTCACGCAGATCGCCTACGAATGCGGATTTTCCTCACAGTCGCACTTCAGCTGTGTGTTCAAGAAAAAGCTGCAGCTTCCGCCGCGGGAATATGCAAGGGAATGCCACTTGAAATATGAAAAGATGCAATCGTGACGGTTGAAATCCGCCCCTCCCTCGGTCGCGCCCAAAGGAGGTTCCTTCATTCCTCAGCACTGCCGATCAGACGCTCCCGATTTTTTTCTCCTCTATTGACATCTTCCCGCATCTGTGCTATAATGACCGTGGGCAATATCGCCCTTCGGACATTTCAAATATTTCATAAGCGAGGACATCACCATGAACAATGAATTCGCCGCCGAACGAGTAATCCGCCCCTATGGGAAAATTATCTTTTGGGGAATCCTTTTCTCGATCCTGCTTTTCCCCATAGCTCCGTTGATCCTTCTCATTCAAGGCCTCAGAGTGTATTTCATCATAAAAGCCAACCGCGATGACGTCCTTCCGATCTATTCCGACGGAGAAACTCTTTTCTGCTACAACGGCAAGGAGCAGCTGGAAATTCCCCTGCAGGATTTCTGCGGTGCCAAGGGAAAGCTCAAAACGTATCACCACTTCTACGGCCGCTTTGAAACGTGGGGAACCTACAACTACGGTAAGATCAAGATCCGCTATGTGGATGACGGCGCATTGCGGAAATTTGTCGTCAAAAACGTGCTGGATGCAGAGGATCAGGCGCTCCGCTTAATGGAATACGCCGAGGACTGCGAAAGAAGGGCCGGCTTCACGGATCATTATAAGATTCTCCGCGTTCGCTCGGATGCCACCGAGCAGGAGATTTTCGATGCTTATCAAAGATTGAAGGAGCAATTCCCCGAAAATGAGGAAGAGATCACCGCCGCCTTCGAGGTTCTTTCCTCTCCGCAGAGGAGGAGCGATTTTGATAAAAAATACGGAGCGCTGTACCGCGACTAACAAATAGATCCCGATCCGATGCAATGGCATCGGATCGGGATCCTCTTTTTTATTTGTTGTTTCCTTCGGGCTTGCGGCTCTTCAAGAACAAGCGCCGCTCAGATGCCGAGGGACTGATTTTTTCGCCGGTAATCCACGGGCGTCATCCCCACCTGCTCCCGAAAGCTGCGGGAAAAGTGTGCCACGCTCTCAAAGCCGCATTCGCTTGCCACCGCGCAAACCTTCTCCTTCCCCTCCGCCAGCAGCTGCTTGGCTCTTTGCAGGCGCAAGGATAACACGTATTGCTTGGGGGAGATCCCCATGCAGGAGCGGAACAGCTTTCGGAAATACACCTCGCTGATCTTGCACACCCCTGCCAGATCGGCATTCGTCAGCTCTGAGGAGCGATAATGCGCATCGATATAGCGAAGCGCCGGAGCCAGCAATCGATCCACCTCGGCGCGGGGCGACAGATAGCTGAGCATCCCATAGAACACCGAAAGGATCCTTGCGCGGTCGGTTCCAACGGCCAGCAGCCGCTGCAGCTCCTCAAAGCTGCCCATCAGAAATTCCGCACTCTGCAAGGGAATGGCCGTGACCTCGCGGCAAAGCGGCTCAAGCGTGAAAAAATTGATCACCGGAAAGGAGCCCTCCTCGTCACCGTGGAGAAAATAACTCTGTCCCTGCGGCAGGATCACGGCGCTGTGGCGGCTTTCCGTCACTTTTCTGCCCTCCTGCAGATAGGTGATGCGCCCGTCGTCATCGCAGAAGGAAAGCCCGTAGGAGGGGCGACAGCGGATCTCCGATCGCCTTCCCTTGGGAGAATACACCGAAAAGGCCGACTCCACGTCGGTGACCACCACACTCTGAAGATCCATCGTTTCCACCCCCTTTTTTTCTTGATTATATCATTTTCCGCAAGGATCTGTCAAGAGGATTGCTAAAAAATATCAAAAACATCAAAATGATATCGATTTTCCTATTGAAAGCCGCGGAAAGAAGGAGTACAATAAAGACATCCGAAAAAGGAGGATTTGAAAATGGATTTCAAAAATCAAGTGGCAATCGCAACGGGCGCGGCTTCCGGAATGGGATTGCTCTTCTGCGAAAATATTGCCGCGCTGGGCGGAAACGTGGTGATGTGCGACGTCAACGAGGCCGTGCTTTTTGAAAAGGTGGCCGCGATCAACGCCAAGGGACAGGGACGGGCCGTTGGCATCGTTTGCGACGTGCGCGACTATGCGCAGGTGTGCGCCGCCAGAGATCTGGCCGTGAGCGAGTTTGGCAGGATCGACATTCTGGCAAGCTTTGCGGGCGGCACGGCCGTGCGGGTGTGCAAGGCGTCCTCCGAGCAGTATCCCGAATTTCCCGACGTGCCCATCGACGTGTTCGATTGGGGACTGGACGTGAATCTCAAGGGCCCCTTCTATTTTGCCCACGCGGTGCTGAAGCAGATGAGAGAGCAGAAAAGCGGCCTCGTGATCAATCTCGGCTCTATCACGGGCGCGGAGGGAGCGGCGCGCGGCATGGATTATTCCACGGCCAAGGCAGGATTGATGTACGGTCTCACCAAGTCCATCGCGCAGTACGGCGCGGCCTACGGCATCCGTTGCGTTTGCATCTCGCCCGGCCCCGTGCTGACGCGTCCCGAAATGGCCAAGATGAAAACGCCTCTGGGAAGAGCCGCCGAGCCGCAGGAGATCATCGATCTCATCTTGTTCGTGGCATCGGAAAAGGGACAGTTTATCAACGGTGAAAATATTATGATCGACGGCGGTCGGAACGCCATGGCATGGAAGGGGTGAGACCATGAAGAAAGCAACGTTTTTGCATAGCGATCGTCCGCTCCTCACCTGCATGGTGCAGGCAACCTCCCCCGAGCGCATCCGCGAGCTGATGGAAGCCGCCAAGCCGGAGGGAGCCGAGGCCTTCGGAATGCAATTCTGCAGAATGAAGCCGGAATTCAAGTCGCCCCGCACCTATCGGGAGCTGTTTGAGCATGCCTCGCCGCTTCCCGTTTACGTCACCAACTATCGCAAGTATGAAAACGCCGGCAAGACCGATGAGCAGCTGGGCGAGGAGCTTTTGGAGCTGGCCGATTGCGGCGCCACCCTTTGCGACGTGATGGGCGATTTCTTTGCCCCCTGCGCAGGCGAATTCACCACCGATCCCGCGGCCGTTGAAAAGCAGAAGCGGCTGATCGAGGAGCTTCATCGCCACGGTGCGGAGGTGCTGATGTCCTCCCACGTGCTGAAATTCACGCCCGCCGAGCGCGTGCTGGAGATCGCACTCGGCCAGCAGGAGCGCGGTGCCGACATCTGCAAGATCGTGGTGGGCGCGGAAACCATGCAGGAGCAGATCGAAAATCTGCGGATCCTGGATCTCCTCCGGCAGGAGCTGAAGATCCCCTTCCTCTTCCTCTCGGGCGGTGAGTGCCGTATCCTGCGAAGAGTTGGGGCAACCATTGGCAGCTGCATGTCCCTTTGCGTGCAGGAATACGACGAGCTGGCCACCAAGTCGCAGCCCCTTCTGCGAGAGATGCGCCTGCTGAGAGAGCTTTTGGAGGTACCGAAATGAAAAGATTTCAAAATAAGGTGGCCGTGGTTACGGGAGCGGCCGTTGGGATCGGTCGTGCCGTGGCGATCCGCATGGCCGCCGAGGGTGCGGCCGTGGCCGCCATCGACGTTAACGGAGAGCGACTGGAGGCTCTGCGGCAGGAGATCGAAGCCGCAGGCGGCAGGCTTCTGCCCCTGCTCTGCGACGTTTCAAGCGAGGAGAGCGTGAAGGCGGCCTTCCGGAGCGCGCGCGATGCCCTCGGATCTATCGACATTCTGGTGAACAACGCCGGTCTTTGGCGCGGCAGAGGGATGTTTCTGGAGCTTTCCTCCGAGGATTGGAAACAATACATCGACGTCAACCTGATGGGCACGGTGTATTGCACCCGTGAGGCCCTCCCCGATATGCTGGAGAGCGGCTGGGGCAGGATCGTGAACGTGGCCTCGGTGGCGGGAGTCTACGGCAACGGAAAAATGTCGCATTACTCCGCCACCAAGGGAGCGATGATCGCCATGACAAAGGCTCTTGCCAAGGAGGTTGGCCATCTCGGCGTTTTGGTGAACTCCGTTTCCCCCGGCTCGGTGACCTCCTCCGCCATTGAGGATTGCAACGCCACCTCCGAAAGCGAGCTGAGCTATCTGGGAAGAACGGGAAGCGATGCGGAAAACGCCAATCTCATTTGCTTCTTGGCAAGCGAGGAGGCAAGCTACCTTTCCGGCGAAAATATCATCATCGACGGCGGACGGCGGAGGCTCTGAGCATGGAGCCGCGCTTTTATGAGGAGTATCGCGGGATCCTGCGCCTGCGGGTTCCCTTTGAGGATCTCTACACCTCGGTGTTTCTCCTCCCCCGCGCCGAGGGGCTTCTGCTGGTGGATTGCGCCACCACCGCAAAAGACGTGGAAACGCAGATCCTGCCCGCTCTGGCGGCGGCAGGCTATGGCCCCGAGGATCTGAGCGCCGTTCTGCTCACGCACCGTCACGGCGATCACGCGGGCGGTCTTTCGCGCCTGCTGGAGGCCGCTCCCGCGCTTCGGGTGATCACGGGGGCCGCACCTCTGTTCGGCGGACTTTCCGTTTACCCTCTGCCCGGCCACACGGCAGATTGCATCGGTGTGCTGGACGAGGCCGCAGGCGTTCTGCTCTCGGGCGACGGCCTGCAGGGCGCAGGCGTTGGGCGCTATCGCTGCAGTCTGCGGGAACGAGAGGCGTATTTTCAGACGCTGAACCGTCTCCGCGCCGACGAGCGGATCCGAAGCGTCCTCTTCTCCCATGCCTACGAGCCTTGGTACCGCGATCGCGCCGACGGTCGGGAGCAGGTGCTGAAGAGTCTCAACGATTGCGAGGCCTGCGCCCGTGAGGCCGCGGCACAAGGCTAAAGAAATCCCAAAAGAGCCGTTCCTTCGCTGATGCGGAGGGGCGGCTCTTGCGCTCGGCGGAGGAGAAGGCGGCCGCCATTTGACAAACGCCGTTCTCTGTGGTATAATAAGAAAACACGCCGACAGGCAACAGAGCCTGCCGCGAAAACCACGAAAGCAAGGAGGAGCATCCGATGAAAAGGATCTGCGTGATCGGCACCTGCGGCCACGTGGAGCGCGCACTCCGCACGGTGCTCGCAAGAAAAAATACGGTTGTTTGCGGGATCGCCCCCGGGAGCCCCCACGAAAGCGTCGCCCCAAGGCTCGCCGCCTTCCCCTATTTCAGCGACTATCGGGAAATGCTGGATCGCGAAAGGCCCGAGCTTGCCATCGTTTCCCCCGTGTTCGGATTGACCTCCGCGGTGATCGCGGACTGTGCGGCGCGAGGGATCTCGGTGTTTTCCGAAAAGCCCGTGGCCACCGACACAGAAGAGCTGGAGCGCATCGAAAAGGCGGTTTCGGAAAGCGGCATCCGCTTCTGCGCCATGCATTATCTTCGCTACGAGCCCGCCTTTTATCACGGCGCAGAGCTGGTTCGCAAGGGCGCGATCGGGGAGATCAGAATGATCACCGCGCAGAAAAGCTACAAATACGGCAATCGCCCCGCATGGTATGCCGATCGCTCCCTGTTTGGCGGCACGATCCCTTGGGTTGGGATCCACGCCATCGATTGGATCTATCATTTTTCGGGCAAGCGCTTTCGTTCCGTCCTGGCAAACGCCGTTGGCGATTCCCCCGAAACGGCGGCCGCTTGTTTGTTTACGCTGGAGGACGGCGTGATCGCCTCCCTGCATCTGGACTACCATCGTCCTGCCTCCGCCCCCACCCACGGCGACGATCGCATTCGCGCGGTGGGAAGCAAGGGGGTTCTGGAGATCCGTGACGGGCGGATTCTGCTGATCGGGGAGAACGCAGAGGAAACGATCGAGCCCCCTGCCGCCCCCGAGCTTTTTGAAGAATTTCTCAACGGAGGAGATCCCATCCCTCGGGAGGAGATCTTCTATCTCACGAGAGTGGCTCTTCTGGCAAGGGAATCCGCCGATCGGCGAGAGCCCGTTGCCATAGAATGAGCCTCGCCCGATCCAAGCAAAAAGGATGCCTCTCTGCGGCAAAGCCGCAGAGAGGCATCCTTTTTCGTTCAGAAGAGGATCACCAGCAGCTGGGAGGTCAGAACGATCAGGATCAGAGAAACGGGATAGGTGGCGGCGTAGGCCGAGGCCACGTCCTCCGTTCCGGAAACCGAGATCAGCGCGCCCAGCGCAGGCGTGGAGGTCCTTCCTCCGGTGATGGCGCCCAGCGCATTGAGCAGCTCCAGCTTCAGCACGCGCTTGGCAAAGGGGAAGCCCACGGCCAGCGGAATGCAGGTCATAAACACACCGTAAACGAAATACATCGGATCGAAGCCGGCAATGAATTCCGCGCCGCCGGGGATCCCCGCTCCAACCAGAAAGAACACCAGTCCCAGCTCCCGCAGAAGCTTCAGCGTGGCGGCAGGCGGCAGCAGGCGCAGGCGGCCGATTCGAGTGAAATGCCCCGTCAGAAGTCCCGCCAGCAGGCAACCGCCCGTGGTGGTGAGGGAAAAGCAGGTGCCGCCGAGTCCCTGTGCCGAAAGCGGAATGCGGATCTGCCCCACCAGAGCGCCCAGCGCCGCCGCCAGCGCAAAGGGAGCAATGCCCGCGTGGTCCAATTCAAAAAGCCCCTCCGCCGATCGCTTCTCGCCGGACAGCACCGGAACGAGGCGCGCGCGCTCCTGCTCCATATCGGCGTGGGTGAGGCGCGGGATCATCTGAATGAATAAAACGATGCCAACCACGCCGAAGAGATAGGCAATGCCGTGGCCGGCCGACACCAAGCCCATGTATTCCGGCGCCACAGAGGCCTTCGCCGCCGAAAAGGCAGGCGTGGAGGTCATAGCGCCCGAGAGAATGCCAACCACCATGGCCACAAAGCCGTCCCGCGTTTCGATGGTGCTGCCGTAGCCGATCACGTCGCCCAGCAGGATGCACCCTGCGGCCACCAGACCGCCCGTGGTCACCAGCACAAGGCTGATCAGCGCGTAGGATTTATAGTTGCGCTTGAGATTGGAGAAAAAGCCGGGGCCGGCCATCAGGCCAATGGATGTGACGAAAAGGATCAGCCCAAGGCTTTCCACCGCCTGCAGACCGTCGGCATAATCGTAGGCCGAGGAGCCCCCCGTCAACACAAGCGCGCCGCCCGCATCCACGCGAAACAGCAAAGCGCCCAGCAGCAGCGCCACAAGAAACACCCCTGCATCCCCCAGCGAGATCCCCTTAATGCGGATCCTCCCCAGCGCATAGCCGAGGATCAGGGTGAGAAAGGTGACGAACAAAAGCGTTGTGATGTGACCGATCGTGATCACGCCGCCAAACAAAGTCATAGCCGAAACCTCCTTGAATAAACAAGGAAATTATACCACAGAACGCGCCGCTTTGCAAGTCCCATTTCAAAAAACCTCCGAATCGTGCAGGCGATCCGCCCGCGCCCGCCTGCAATTGGAGAAAACGCCAAAAACCGACGGAAATTTTTAGCAAAAATTCCTATTGGCAAATTCGGAGAGATGTGATATAATTAGAGTAACGATCGACTCAACCGCGAGAAGAGCCGTCGAATAAAAAAAATTCCCCGATGGGCCCGCAGTAATGGCAGTCGAGGACAAAAAATGAAGGAGGAACCCCCATGAAAAAACTCTTTTCTCTCGCACTCGCTCTGCTGATGCTGGCAGGCGCACTCGCAACCCCCGTTCCCGCCGCTGACGGCAATGCCCCCGTGGCAGATCCCCTGGACGCCAACCTTGTTGTTTACTACGACTTCGAAGGCACCGGTGAAGAGGCTCTGAAGGACAAGGCTCCCGCAGGCGTTAGTAAGGAAGATCTCATTCTTTCCTCCGATCCTTGGAAGCCCACCGATGCAAGCTGCGACGACACCGAGCTTTCTCCCAACACCCGCGTGGAGGGCGGTAAGCTCTACATTGACCAGAATGAGAATGACTCCGCAAGATGCATGTTCGATACCGTGAGCGGTACCGAGGATGCCATCGGCGCAGATATCTTCAACAATAAGACCGGCGAAATGACCGTCTACTACGAGGCTCAGCTGATGACCATGACCACCGACTGGGTAGAGCCCGTTGTGGTGAGCAAGATCGCTCGCTTCTATTTCTCCGGCAAGAACTCGGAGCTCTATTCCCCCTTCAACGTTCGCTACATGGAGAGCAACAAGATGCCGGCTACCGTGAAGGACAACATGCTGTTCTACGGCATGCAGACCCTGCGCATGGCCGCAACCTTCAAGTTCGACGCCGAGGCGAAGACCCTGCAGTGCGCTCTGATGTACACCACCGATGACGGCTACACCTGGATCGCCACCGAGAACAGCTTCAGCGAGACTGACAACGCCGAGGTTGCTAACTTCTTCTCCAACTCCACCTACATCGGCCTTGGCAAATCCACCTGGGCTTGGATGGACAGAGGCGGCAACATGATCATCGACAACGTTCGCATCTACAACAAGGCGCTTTCTCTGGAGGATGTTCAGACTCTGACTCCCTTCACGCCCGACGATAAGCCCGTTGAGACCACCGAAGAGCCCACCGAGGCTCCCGCAACCAACGCTCCCGCAAAGACTGAGGGCCCCAAGACCACCACTTCCGCTCCCACCAACACCGAGGCTCCCGGCACCACCGCTCCCGTTGAGGAGAAGAAGGGCTGCGGCTCCGTTGTTGCTGCAGGCCTGTTCGGCATGATGGTTCTGATGGGCGGCGCTTGCCTCACCATGAGAAAGAAAGAAAACTAATCAGATCCCCGATCTGAGATCGGTGGAGCGCCGCAAGGGGCAGCGCCCCCTTCCTTTTATAAAAATTATTA
>JAZRCQ010000005.1:0-5855 GCA_045659845.1 Eubacteriales bacterium | reverse complement strand
TGCAACGCCGTTCTATCCCATCCCTTCAAAAGTCATCTCACGCCCCCCGTGGCCAAAATGTTTGATACACTCGGCCGCCATTCCACCTTCCTCTATCGGGTGATCTTTGCCAATCTTTGGCTCTTCTCCCCCGTTCTGGATCTGCTCTGCAAAAAGAGCGGCGGCGAATTGAATGCCCTGATGCGCACCACCGTTGCCTTCACGCAGATGCAGGGCTCCTCCGCCTCAAACGTGATCCCCCCCGAGGCCTCGCTGGTGTCCAACATTCGTCTCAATCCTGCCGACACCATGGAATCGGCTCTGGCACATCTGAAAAAGCAGGTGGCCGACGAGCAGGTGGAGATCACCTGTCTCCACGGCATGGAGCCCAGCCGCATTTCCACTGTGGATTGCGAAGGCTGGCAGAAGGTGGCTTCGGCCGTTGCCTCCACCTGGAGCGGCTGCATCGTTTCTCCCTATCTGATGGTGCAATGCTCGGATTCCCGACACTACGGAAGGATCTCCGACCGAGTCTACCGCTTCTCCGCCATGGATCTCACCTCCGAGGAGCGCGCCACCATTCACGGCAACGACGAGAGCATCCGTTTGGACACGCTCTGCCGCGCCGTGGAATTCTATCTGCGCCTGATGAAGACCTGCTGAAGCCGAACCCAACCGCCAAGGGCGGGATGCCGCGAATGGAGCATCCCGCCCTTCAGCTTGCTGACAAAGGGATTGGCACTTTCAAAATGATGAAAAGCTTTGATCAAACTTTTTCAAAAGCTTGCGCGGTGGAGGCTGCGGAAGCCTCCTCGCCCTCCGCAGAGGGCGAAATTACCCGTTCGGCGCCTTGCGCTTTTCCCTCTACACAGGGGAGGCTCATTTAGAGAGCGGAGACTTGGGAATTTAATTTTCTATCCCCAAAAAATTTTGAAAAACATTAGTTAGAGAGCTGCAGTTCGGAAGGCTCCCCTGTGTAAGGTGGAGCTAACGTTTCACTACTGAAGGGTTGTTTTCTAACGAAATACCTATTAAAGGACAACCCTACCGTCTCGCTTTGCGAGCCACCTCCCCTTACACAGGGGAGGCTTATTTAGAAAGCAAAAGGCTTGAAATTTGGTTTGCCAACTCTAAAATTGTTGCAGATTCTTAGTTAGAGGAACAGCATCACGAAAGGCGCCCCTTTTTAAAGGGGAGCTGTCACCGCAGGTGACTGAAGGGTTGTTTTCTAAGGACGTTTAGCTTTTCAAAAGGACAACCCTACCGTCTCGCTTCGCGAGCCACCGCGAACTTTGCCGCAGGCAAATTCGTCGGCGCTTTGCGCCTTACCCTATACACAGGGGAGGCTGATTTAGCGAGCGGAGGCTTTGAAATTCAGGCTTCCGATCGATGAAAAGAGCAAGAGCCGAAGGATTTCCTTCGGCTCTTGCCTTTTTTCAGTTCACGAACGCCCGATAGTTCTCCAAGCGGTAGAAGGTGAGGTTGTTCGCGTTGTGGTAGTTTTCGGAGTCTCCCATTGCCTCGCGAACGGTGAAGAGCAGATCGTCGCCGTCGATAGTCCAGTCCACGTATTGGAAGGCGTGGCGGGTGAGAGAGATATAGTCGTTCATCACCGTTCGGTCGGTGAGAAGCGTTTTCACGGTGGTCCAGTTCACCAGATCGTCGGAAACCGCCAGAGAAAGAATGTTTCTCTGGGAGAGGAACCGCCGATCCTCCACGTTGTTCACCAAGGCCAGATATTTTCCGGTGGTGGCATCGTAGCGGATGGTGCATTTGGTGATGCCGCCCTCAAATTTGATCATGGATTGCGGGTTCTTCGGCTCCCAAGTGAGCGTTTTGCAGTCGTCGGAGAGCTTCAGAATGAGAACGTTATCGTTGATGGGGGTGCTGTCCACGCGATAGACCGCCCAAACGCTCTTGCCGTCGGGAGCAAGCACGGCGTTGCCCTCCTGACAATAAACGTAGGTGGGGATCTTGGAGGCGTTGGGATGCGCCAGATACCGATTGGTGTCGAAATAAACGGGGTTGGAGACCGTCCAAACCGAGGGATCCAGCAGATCGGCATCCAAGGGGGCACTCTGAATATAGCAGGTGCAGGATTTTCTCCAGGAATAGGAGGAGCCGTTGATGCCCTGACCGCTATAGGCCTTATACACTCTTCCGTTGGCGATCAAAACCGCCGTGGAGGAGGCGTGGGTGGCATTTCCGTCGCCGCTGGCGGGGAGACGGCTGACGGCGCTCCAGGTTTTTCCGCCGTCCGAGCTTTTGGTGATGCCGGCGTGGCGAAGCGTGCCGTCCACCTCAACGCCCAGCAGATAGAGATCGTTTCCAACCGTGAAGAGGGAGGAAAACTTGAAATCTTGGATCATGCGCAGGAAATCGAAGGTCTTGCCGCCGTCCGAGCTGCAGAAAACGTACACCTGCGTGGCATTGGAATCCATGGAGGCGTAGATCTTGCCGTTGAGGGTGACCACCGAGGGGGAGGCGCAATGTCCAACGCCCGAGGGGGTGCCCGTTTGTGCCACCACGGCTCTCGTCAGCTCCACGGGCTCAAACACGCGCGTGGCCGCCGCCTCGCCGAAGAAGCGAACGATGCGATCCAGCAGGGGGGCATCCTCGTCGAGCTTCAGCTTGGAATTGGAGGAGAGAGCGATGGCAAGATCGCCAAACTGCGTAAACGTCTTGCCGTTTGCCTCGCAAAGTGCCTTCACGGAATAATAGGACTTGCCCTCCACGGTGATGGGAGAGACGCCTGCCGAGGAGGCAAAGAGGGAGGCTGCCGCAGCGGGGATCAGAAGCTCGCCGCCGTGGGAGATGCTCTCGGCGCTTGTGTTGCCGGGATCCAGCGGATGCACCGAGCCGTTTTGGATATAGCAGGTGGCGTCCGGCATGAACACGGGATCCTGCCGCAGCTTCTTCACTGCCGATTGCAGGAGCAGATCGTCTGCGATGGGGGAGAAATTGATGCCGTCCTGCGCGTAGAGCGAGCGAACCTCCTTGGCATTGAGGGTGCGGTCGAAGAGGAAGAGATTGTCCATAATGCCGTTGTAGCTGAACACGTTCACCTGCGGCGAGCCGCCGAAGCAATCGGGCTCGGAGGGGTTGCCTGCCTGATAGGTGGTGGAAACGAAGGCCTCCGCACCGGTTCCGGTGAGCTTGGTGCCGTTGATATACACCACGATGGAATCCTTCTCGAAATCCAGCATCATCACCACGTGCTGCCATTGCCCCTCGTTGCTGTAGGTGGCCATGGTGCCCAGCGTGTTGTTTTCCAGCTTATATTCGTAGGTTTTGTTGACAAAGCCCTCGGAGGCGGTGCTTCTGCCGCCAACGGTCAGCTTCATGCTTTGGAAGTTGACGTGCAGAGCGCCCTTGCCGCCGTCGATGGGAATGGAGATCAGGCGGAAGGTGTTGTTATAGTTGACGTAGGGCATGATCCACATGCTCACGGTGAGCGCGCTCTTGCCGTTGATCAGCTTATTCACCGTGCCCGTGCCAACGTTGAGATAAGAATTTTTGGTTGAGAGGGTTTCGATGCCGCCATTGGAATAACCATCCACCACGGTGGCGTTTTCCAGCTTGGCCTCGGTGCCGGAAAGATATTCCACCACCTTGCCCTCCTCATTTTGCTCACAGTCCCAAGCCGCAACGGGGGAAAGCTCCTCCACCAGCTTGCGGAAGCCTTCGCTGTAGTCCACCTCGGGAATCACCTCCGTTACGGGAAGCCCCGTGGTGTCGGCACCCAAAGAGGGCACTTCCGTCACGGGGTTATCCTTGGAGCAAGAGCCTGCAAGCAAGGTCACGGCCGCCAGAAGGGCACAGGCCGATTTTTTTGCAAATTTCACTCTATGCTTCATAAATATTTAATTTCCTTTTTTGAATTTAGTCCTCACGCTTGCGGGCAGAAGCAGGATCGTCGGCTCGGAATGGAGCGCAACCGCGCCTCTGCCGGTGGAGCTTTTCGCCTCTGAGCCTCAGGCTCCATCGGGAAGCGGGCAGATCGTTTTTGTTCTTTTGGAAATAAAAGCTTACGCCGCGGGCGTGTTGTACTTGGTGATCAGGCTTTGCAGAGCGCTCTCATAGGTGGAGCCAAGGCGATCCCAGGTTGCGCTGTAGTTATTGGAGGTGCTCTTGATGATGCATTCCTGGAAGGTGCTTGCCACCTTTCCGAGGCTGTTGCTCATCCAGAAGGACACGTCGAAGGTGAGGTGATCGCGGATGAACTGGATCATTTCCATGTTCTGAGGCGTGCCGGACTGCTTCACCTTCAGCACGGTCTCCCAGTACTCGGGCACCACGCGCTTGGCGTTGGACGAGCAGAGAGCCTCCAGCGTTGCGCCGATGCAGTTGAGGCGCTCCTCTTCGGTGATGGTGTAGGGGATCACGAACACGCCGGCACCCGTGAGGATGGCGGAGGTGTAATCGGAAAGCGAGTCATACTTGGGGAAGGGCAGGATGCCGTATTCAAATTCGGCGGTCTGGCTGATCATCTTACCCAGAGAGAGGAAGTAGTTGAAGAAGAGGAGAGAGCCGTCGAGGAACTTGGTGGTGGCCTCGTCCTTGGTGAGCTTCACGGTGCCCTCGTTCTCATAGATATAGCCATAGAGCTTGGAAACCATATCGTCGGTTCTCTGATTGTTGAGGGTGAATCTGGGGAAGCCGTTGTCATCGCGCTCGGTGAACTTCAGGCCGCTGGTGTAGGGGAAGTACTGCACGGTGCGGGTGCCGTTCTCCCAGTTGGAGCCGTAAATATCTTTGGCGGTCACGCCGGATTCACCGTCGTTATCGCGGTAGCACTGAGAGATCAGATCGAAATAGTATTCCCAGGTCCACTCGTTGTTCTTCACCACGTCATAGAGCTCGGCGGGATCGCGATCGGGGAAGAGAGTGGTGAAGAGATCTATATTGAAGAACATGGAGGTCATGTTGGAATAGTTGCTCACCAGCGCATCGCCCATGATCACGTAGAGCTGATTCTTATTGAGAGAAATGGCTTCCATCTGGTCATAGAACCAGTAGCTCTGATTCCAATCCACGTAAGGAAGGGCGTTCACTGCCTTGAAATAGCCGGAGTTGGCATGCACCACGGCGTTGGCGGCGCGGTGATAGATCAGGTCAAACTCGGTGGACTGGGTGTGGATGATGGTGGATTCGATCTTGGTGGCATAGGTGGTAGCATCGTAGTTGGAATCGACGGAGGTGAAGCCCAGCACGATATTGAGGCGATCCTGTACCTCTTCGTTTCTGGCAAACACAGCCTGCGCGATGAAATCGGCAGAGGAGGTGGCGTCGCCCTCCAGCTCCAGTCCCTTAGCATCGAAGCTGGGATCGTAGACACTGT
Source organism: Eubacteriales bacterium (assembly GCA_045659845.1). GTDB lineage: Bacteria > Bacillota > Clostridia > Oscillospirales > CAG-272 > UMGS1865. The sequence continues at coordinate 535 of JAZRCQ010000005.1, read as the reverse complement.
AGAAGATGTTCACCTCGCGCTCCTCGAAATCCAGCTCGGGGAGATGATCGAGATAAGGGGAGGTCTCGGCTTCGGTTTTTGCTTCGGTGGTGGCTGCGGGATCCTCGGTCTTGTCGCCGCACGCGGAGAGCGGAACCACGAGCATCAGGAGCGCCATCAGCAGGCAAATGATTTTCTTCATGATCTTTTCCTTTCTTTTACGTCCGTGGACGTTTTTGCATTACAATTATATCATAAAAAAACAGGAAAGGCAAGAGTCTACGCTCTGATTCAACGATCCTTATCGTAGAAAAACCATTCCGCAAATTGGTGAAGTTTCACAATTGATCGGGAGGAGATGAGGAGATTTTCGAGGGGGAACTTTTTTCAAAAAGTTCCCCCTCGAAAATCCAATCACATCACCGTATCTAACTAATCTTCAGAGTTTTCAGGGTAGTGGCCCCTGAAAACTTGCGGGAGCCTGCCGCTGTCAGCGCAGGCAGAAGGAGATTTCTGCCCTGACTGCGGATCGGGGCAGGAGCATTCCACGCGATCC
>JAZRCQ010000004.1:0-2337 GCA_045659845.1 Eubacteriales bacterium | reverse complement strand
GAGGACAGCCGCCCTACCATAGGGTCATCCCGAGCGGAGCAACAAAGCGGAGCCGAGGGATCTCGACCGAGGCAAGAAAGCCGAGGGCGCGGTATGAACACGCCAAACTTTTTCTTGCAAAAAAGTTACTTTGCGCCATTGAAGTGCAACGCTTTTGCTTAGATCCCGCATCGGCTTCGCCTTGCGGTTTGCTCGCTCGTCAATCACTCGCCTCGCAAACTTCGACTCCACTTCGTTGCGCTCAGGATGACACGGACGGGATGAAATCGCGGATTTTGGGCGAACACAGTTCGCCCCTATGGGGTTGTGCGCGGATTGCAATAAATCGCGGATCTCGGCGGGAGCAAGCCCCCGCCCTACCGGTTTGTGCGAGCAATGCGGCTACATTGGCCTTCCCCAAGCGGGGGAAGGGGGACCGTCAAAGACGGTGGATGAGGATGTCGGCAGTCGCTTTGCGGGGAAGCACTTTGGCGTTCGATTGTTTGAGGGAGAGTGCTTTCCCGTTATCGGTCGCGGATACGGGAGGAGCAAGCCCTCGCCAATCTTCCTTAATATATGCACGCAAAAAAACACCTTGCAAAAAATTTCAAAAACGCTATTGACAAGCCGTCTCGTTTGTGGTATAATGCTAATTACCTCTGCGAGTGGGCTTTTTTGTTATGCCCTGCGCCAACCCGAAAAGGGAGGGAAAACTTCCACCGAAGAGGGAGGTACACAAGGTTGCCTTGCAACCAAATAATTGAAATGGGAGGTGCCGAAAAACATGGCTAATGACGCACGAGTCAAGGTCACTCTTGTCTGCACTGAGTGCAAGCAAAGAAACTATGACACAAAGAAGAACAAGAAAAACGACCCCGACAGACTTGAGATGAACAAGTACTGCCGCTTCTGCAAGAAGCACACTCTTCACAGAGAATCCAAGTGATTGCGGTAAAGGAGAGTACAGATCGATGAACATGAAAAAATGTCTGCTTCTGGTCCTCACGCTTTGCCTTACGCTCTCTGTTCTGACCATCGGTGTTGCAGCCGAGGAATCCACCGGCGTATTCGGAACCGGTCTTGAGCTTGGTGATTTTATTTCCCTTGCAATTGCCGTTGTCCTGTTCCTCGTTGCTGCCGTCATCTGCATCATCAAGCGCGAAAAGCTTGCTGAAGCATGCCGTGCTTACAGAAGCGAAATGAAGAAGATCACCTGGTACTCCTGGAAGAACGTTGTACGCGGCACGATTTTCGTGCTGGTATCCGTGGTGGCTATCGCCATCGTGGTCGGTCTTCTGGATCTGGTGTTCTTTGAGCTGCAAAACGTGCTGACGAAGTAAGCGTACGATGAGCAACATCAACGAAATGAACGTTGGCCTGAGATGGTATGTGGCGCACACCTACTCCGGTTACGAAAACAAGATCAAAACCAGCCTGGAAAAGGTGATCGAGAACAAGGGTCTTTCCGACCTGATCGTCGACATCAAGATCCCGGTTGAAATCGTCATCGAAAAGAAGGGCGACGTGGAAAAAGAGGTCGAGCACAAGCTTTTCCCCTGCTACGTCTACATCAAGATGGTGATGAACGACGAAACCTGGCATGCAGTTCGTAACATCCAGGGCGTCACCGGCTTCGTGGGCCCCGGATCCCGCCCCACGCCGATCTCTGATGAGGAGGTTCGCGCTCTCGGTCTTGAGATCGCCACCACCGAGGAAGAGGCGGAAAAGAAGATCTCTCTTTCCTTCCAGGAAGGGGACGAGGTCAAGGTTACCGCAGGCCTTTTCGAGGGCTACACCGGTACCGTACAGGCCATTTCCGAGGACAAGCTGCTTGTTACCGTTCTGGTGAAGCGCGGCCGCCGCGATATGCCTGTTGAGATCGAAGCCGCTCAGCTTGAGCGCATTGACGCCTGATCCGAAGGCGAAAATTCGGATAACCGTGGGAGGGAGAAAATTCTACAATCTCCCGTATCGTACCACTTAAGGAGGATTTTTTAAAATGGCTAAGAAAGTAATGGGTTATATCAAGCTCCAGCTGCCCGCTGGTAAGGCTACCCCTCAGCCCCCTGTAGGCCCTGCTCTGGGTCAGTACGGTGTGGCTATCCCCGTATTCACCAAGGAATTCAACGAGCGCACCAAGAATGACATCGGTCTGATCATCCCCGTTGTTATCACTGTTTACGCTGACCGTTCCTTCACCTTCATCACCAAGACCCCCCCTGCACCCGTTCTGATCAAGAAGGCCTGCGGCATTGAGACGGCTTCTGCTAAGCCCAACAAGACCAAGGTTGCAAAGATCACCAAGGAACAGGTTAAGAAGATCGCTGAGACCAAGATGCCCGACCTCAACGCCGGCTC
>JAZRCQ010000003.1:0-12055 GCA_045659845.1 Eubacteriales bacterium | reverse complement strand
CCAAGGAGTTGATTTATGACATTGTCTTCCTAAGACCGCTTGGCCTCCGACTTGGGAATCTATTGTTCGATCATCCTTGAGCCAATTCACTCCGATTCGCTCGGCGTTGAAAAAAAGCAGGCAGGCGGAGAGCCCTCCCGTGAACAGAGCGATCAGAGCTGCTCCGCGCATCACGGCTCCCACGCGCTCCCGTTGCCCTCGGCGAACGGTTTCCGCTATGAGCCGCGTCACGGTGAATTGGATTCCGGAGGTGGCAAGCGTCAGAGCAAAGCCGTAAACGCCCGTCATCAGGGAAAAAAGTCCCATCACCTCTGCGCCCGCACGATTGGAGAGCGTTACCTGAAACCAAACGCCAACCGTTCTCAGAAGCAGAGCTGAGGCGGTGAGCAGGATCGTATTTCTGAAAATTTGTTTTGCTTGCTTCATATATTCACGTCCCTTCAAAAGCATCTGCTTTATCATATGAACGGAATGGCTAAATTATCCGAGCGAAAAAAAGAGCCTCTCGGAGATTTCTTCTCCGAGAGGCTCCTTATGCGGAGCTTAATGATTGGAATAGGGATTTTGCTCGGCTGATTGGCGCATGGCGGCGATCACCTTTTTGGGATGCTTGGCACCGAAGATGGCAGAGCCTGCCACGATCACGTTTGCGCCTGCAGACGTAACAAGACCAACGTTTCCGGCGTTCAATCCTCCGTCCACCTCAATATCCAGCTTCAAGCCCTTGGATTCGGCGTAACGGCGAACGGTGCGCACCTTATCCAGCATTTCGGGCATGAAGGCCTGGCCGCCAAAGCCGGGAACCACGGTCATGATCAGAGCCATGTCGATCTGATCCAGATAGGGGATCAGCCGTTCCACGGGGGTGGCGGGAGAGATCGACATGCCAACCTTTACCTCGCGAGCGCGGATGGCTTCGATCACTTTGGCAGGATCAGAGCAGCTTTCCAAATGGAAGGTGATGATGTCGGCGCCTGCCTTCACAAAATCCTTCACGTAGCGAATCGGATCATTGATCATGAGATGAACGTCAAAGATCAGCTTGCTATGCGGACGGATCGAGGTGATCACGGGAGCGCCGAAGCTGATATTGGGAACGAAGGATCCGTCCATCACGTCGAGATGCAGATAGTTTGCGCCTGCATCGGCTACGCGCTTGATACTTGTCTCCAAATTGGCAAAATCTGCTGCCAGCAGAGAGGGTGCAACGTAAATCATAGTGAAACCTCACCTTCATGAATTAGATATCTGCCGATGCCTGTCATGGAATGACGGCAGGGCATATCCTGTTATCGAAATCTCATCGACGGGAAACGGAAGAGCAGTTGAGAGCGAGGAAGTCAGGAGCAGTCAGTCCCTTTTCCGTCGATCATAGATAGATCAAAGGGTTTCCCGATAAAGGAGGCAAACGGCATGGGCGGCAATTCCCAGCTTTTCTCCCGTGAAGCCCAGCTTTTCCTCCGTGGTTGCTTTCACGCTAACGGCGTCCTTCTCCACGCCCAATGCTTCTGCAATTCGGCGGCGCATTTCGGGAATGTGCGGAGCCAGCTTAGGCGCCTGCGCCAGAACTGTGGCATCCACGTTGCCGATCCTCCAGCCGTGGGAACGGATCAGACGTGCCACGTGATCGGCCAGAACGAGGCTATCGGCGCCGAGATAGGCATTGTCATTATCGGGGAAAAGCTTGCCTATGTCGCCCAAAGCAAGAGCGCCGAGAAGGGCATCCATCACGGCGTGCGTGAGAACGTCGGCATCGGAATGACCGAGCAGACCTGTTTCATGAGGAATTTTAACACCTCCGAGGATCAGATCCCGGTCGGGCACAAGTCGATGAACGTCATAGCCATGACCGATCCGAAAGGGAAGATTGCTCATGTTGTTTCCTCCTGTCCATTTTCATCAGCCACCCGCATGGCAATGATGGCGGTGGCCAGAGGAAGATCCTCAGGCGTTGTGATCTTGAGATTTTCATTGCTGCATTCCACCAGCTGAATCTTTGCTCCCAGATTCTCAATGAGACAGTTGTCATCGGTGGCATTGGTGAGCTTGTCCTGCTCGGCCTGACGGAGCGCGGCGGAATAGAGTGCCACGTGGAAAATCTGCGGCGTTTGTGCTTCCCAAAGGTTGGTGCGATCCACGGTTTCCATCACGGCGCCCTTCACGGTGGTGCGCTTCACGGTGCCAACGATCCTTCTGGCGGCGCTGGCGGCCTTGTAGCGGCTGGCAGCAATGCAGATCTCGGTGATCTCGTCGGGAGTGATCAAGCAACGGGCTCCGTCGGCGATTGCAACGTAGCTTACGTCGGGGCTGACCTTTTCAAAAGCCTTTTTTGCCGATTCCTGGCGGTTTCTTCCGCCTGCAACCACTGTGTGGAGCTTGGTGATATTATATTCCTTGCGGATCCGTGCGATTTCATCGAAATCCTCGCAGCGAGCGGCAACAATGATCTCGCTGATGCGAGGCGTGGCCTGATAAGCAAGGAGGGTGTGTGCCAGCACGGGAATGCCGCAGAGGGGAAGGAGCTGCTTGGAGATCACTCCTCCCATGCGGGTGGAGCTGCCGGCGGCAAGGATCAGCGCAGCCGTTTTTTCCTTGGGCTTGGGAGCCGCAGAGGGCTTCAACGAAAAAAGAGGCATATCGAATTCTCCTATTGATTAAGATTGAAGCAGCTGCTCGGCCTCGATCGCCGAGATCTGATTCACGCGGAGCTGATGCTTTCCTCCCTCAAAGGATGTGCCGAGAAAGGCATCCACAAGATCGCAGGCAAGCCCGTAGCCAACCACGCGCTCGCCGAAGCAAAGCACGTTTGCATCGTTGTGACTGCGCGTGAGACGTGCGCTGAAGGTGTCGGAGCAGGCGGCGGCGCGGATTCCCTTGTGCTTGTTGGCCGCTATAGACATTCCGATGCCTGTGCCGCAAATGAGGATCCCCAGCTCTGTCACGCCCTTTTGTACGTTTTCGCAAACGGCCTTGGCGAAGAGAGGGTAGTCACAGCTTTCGGTGGAATCGGTGCCAACGTCGATCACGTCCCATCCGGCTTCGCGAAGATGTGCGATCACCTTGAGCTTTAATTCATAGGCTGCATGGTCGCATCCGATCGTAACGATTTTTTGATTCATGTTGTTCCACCGTCCTTCAATTTTTTAGCTTCCTTTTCTGCGCGCTCGCGCTCTGCCTGACAAGGGCGAAGATAAACGGGAACCAGCTCGGCATCGGAGGTGCGAACACCGTTCGCATAGGCCTTCAGTGTTGCTTGCGCAACGGAGACTGCGCTTTGGCTGCGAAGGTGCACGGGTGTGTAACCAATGGGATGCTTCAACGCGCGCGCCGCGATATCGAAGCCGTCACCAATGAGGTACACGGGTTCGGAATATTCGGCAAGCACGCGATCCAGCTCCTCCAGAGAAATGGCAGAATCGGGCATGAGGCGCTCTCTTTCACCGTTGTCGGTGCGGAAGAGCGCGGTGTAAACCTGCCCGCGACGTGCATTCATCACGGGGCAGACCAATGCGCCCGCCGGAACCTGCAGGCGATAAGCCATGGCCTCCAGCGTGGAAACGCCGATGCAGGGCTTTCCGCTTCCGAAGGCAAGTCCCTTTGCCGTTGCAACTCCGATGCGGATTCCCGTGAAGGATCCGGGGCCTGCGGAAACGGCGAAGAGATCCACGTCCGCCACCGTCATTGAAAGGGAGCGCAGAAGCGTTTCCGCCATGGGGAGCAGGGTTTCGCTATGTGTGTTTCCGTTGTTCAGCGTACATTCGGCGAGGATACGCTCTCCGTCGCAAATGGCAACCGAGGCGATCACTGCAGAGCTTTCCAATGCGAGAATGATCATATCATGTTTTCTCCGATCTGTTCAACGGTGATCATGCGACTGTTGGCGGCCTCGGGATCGTTTTTCTCGATCCGAACGCGCACGTAGTCGTCGGGAAGGGCGTAGGGAATATTTTCGCTCCATTCCACGAGGCAGATGCCGGGGCGATCCAGATAATCATAGAATCCGCATGACACCAGATCGTCGTCGTTCGAGATTCTGTACATATCGAAATGGAAAACGGATCTGGGCTTGCCTTTATATTCATGCACCAGCGCAAAGGTGGGGGAGCGAACGGAGGAGCGAGGCGAGATCACAGAGGTGAAGCCGCGCACGAAGGCCGTTTTTCCAACGCCGAGATCGCCATAGAGCGCAACGAAGGGGGGGATCGTTGGATCCTCCAGCATATTTCTTGCAAGATCAGCGCCGCAAGCCTCGGTTTGCTCGGCGGTTTCGGTGAGCTTGCTCCAGAGTGCTTCTTCCATTCCGGTTCCTCCGTGGTTTCAAAATCTACTTATAATATTATAGCACAATCGGAACGCTTTGTAAAGTCCTTTTTTATTTTTTGTCGCCCTTCTTGTGATAGGTGGTCAGAGGGGTTCTGGTGCCGTCGGGATCCTGCACCACGGTGTGCTCCAGCGTGGAACGGAATTGCGCGCGGAACTCCTCCAGATATTCTGCGCGGAGAGTCTGTTGCTCGTTTTTTTCCTCATCGGTGAGAGGTCTTTCCTTGGCCAGATGGGCCAGCTCGTTGATTCTTGCGATCTTCGCTTTTTCCATGAGATTCTTCTCCTATGATTTTATTTTTGGGAAAAAGAAATGGCAGACACCGTTTGACGTGTCTGCCATACTCTATTTGCACAATCAGCGCTCAAGCCTTTTTCATGGTGCGCAGGCAACGGGAGCAAACGTTGATAGACTTGCTACCATCCAATCTGATTTTGCGAATGTTGGGCTTCCAGGTTCTGTTGGTTTTCCGATGAGAGTGGGAAACGTTCTGACCGAACACAACACCCTTACCGCAGATACAGCACTTTGCCATTTTTGACACCTCCTACATTAAACGCTTCACCGTAACAATCCGTACGGGGCACAAGAAATACTGTACAACGCTAGATATTATACCATATAATTTTCAAAAAAGCAAGAGCTTTTTGCAAAATTTTTCAGATTATTTTGAAAAAAACGCCAAAACCGACTCGTCGATCCCTTTTTCGAGGCTCTGCACGCGAATATCCTCGGGAAGAACCGCATTTTTGGAGAAGGATAGCACCGATCCGCCTGCCTCCGACTGGACGCGCAGGGCAAATTCGATCCGCTCCTCCATCGGAAGTGTTGCATTAGCCGCAAGGACAGTGAGCTGAGAGTGCAGGATCGAGCGCGCAACGAGCGACGTATCCGCACACGGATCAAAGCGCTCGCATCGAGCCCCCTTACGCTCCAGTACGGCGGCAAGCACACCTGCGGCGCTATCCTCCCGATTGGCGATGAGCGTGACCTGTGCGCGCTCTCCGTAGTTCAAGGCGTTGCGGGCGCTCGGGAGGTCGATCTCTTCTTGCACCTTTTTTTTCGTCTCGTCCGAGATCACCTTACCGATCTTGCGGAAGGGCAGCTCTTCGCCGCTCTCCAGAAGAAGCGCCGAGGAAATCTGATCTCCCGAAATGGTTGCGGCATCGGTCAGGCGGCAGGTGAATCCGTTTCCTGTCATGCGGGCAAGACCGTCGGTTGCGGATTCCTCGGAAAGAAGGGAGGCACTCAGGATCGTGTGCCTTCCTCCTTGCAGGGATAGCTCTCTGAGAAGTGCCCGCAGTGCTTCAAACTGCGGAAGTCCGTTTTCATCCATCTCCAATGCAACACAATGCACAGATGCATCGGGGGTTGTCAGCGCAGAGGGCAGTGGCGCACATTTGTCAACGGAAAACACCGTTACCGTCGGATGCTCCAATTCCTCCGAGCCGAAGAGACGGAGCGCCGAGGCCGGCATGCCAAGCTCGCACTGTGCCCGATAGATTCCGAGAATCACGGCAAGCAGCTCGCCGATCCTTTTGGGATCGTTTTGAAGAGGCGGATGACAAACGGCAATGCAGAGCCCGCCGCGTGTGTAATCACCTCCTGCGGCTTGCAGAGAAACCACCGCAGAAGTCACCGTTTGCAGGGCAGAGCGGAAGAAAGCGCCCTGTGTCCGGCAGAAGGCGGCAGAGGTGCTGAAGCCGTTGGTTGATCGGATGGCAAGAGGCGGCTGATAGCCGGAAAGATAGGGACAGCTGCATTCGTCCACGGGAAGCACGTGGATCGCATCCGGATGCGCAGCTGCTTCCGTCGGTAGAATGGCCTTCACTGTTGGTTGAACGGTGAGACGGCGCAAAAAAGCCGTTTCAAAGGAGAAGACGCATTCAGAGCTGCAAATGATCTGGGCGCGGTCGTTCTGCATTACCGTTGCAAAGGGACGCGCATCCAGCCCAAGCTCTGAAGCGGCGGCAAGAAGCTCTGCGGCACGTGCTTGCGGAAGCGCTACGAGAAAATACCCCTCAAAGGCATTCAGCAAAAGGGAAGGGGCCACGGAGAAGCCTTCAATGGCGAGACAGCGAAGATCGAAGCAGATGCCGCGGCAAAGGGGAAGCAGAAGCCTCAGGATTCCCTCCGAAGGTGTTTTTGCCTGCCACCGCACGGCGCCACCGGTCTCGGTGTGAAGAAGTGCCTCCACAGTGGAGGCATAGCGCCAATGCGGAAGATTGCCGCGATGGAGCAGGATCACAGCATCTCCGACCGCAGGAATACCGTCCTCCGCTTTTTCAATGGAAAGGAACAGATCTCCCCCCGAAACGCCGACCGAACCCTTTTCGGCACGGTCGAGAAATCGTGCGCGATATCCTGCGAAGAAATCCGGCTTGCCCGAACGACGCAGATAAGCGGATGCCATGCCGAGTGCCTCGCCCAAGGTCACGGGAGTGGTTGTCTCCGGATGAAGCTCCTGCCTTTTTCGCATCATATCTGCGTAGGCCTCTGCAACGAAGGGATCGTTGGTGATCAGCTCGGAAAGCGCAAGCTCCCGCGCCGCCGGCGTGCAGGTGGCAACGGCGTCCAGAAAGCGAAGCTCCTCGATCAGTGGATCTCTCTTTTTCTCACGCGTGCGATAGTGAGAGGCACAGAGCGCAAGCGTTGGCGGAGGCATTCTCAATTCCAGATCCTGTGCAAGTGCTTCAAGCTGACGATGGGTATAGTCACAGAAACGGCGAACGGTTCCGATGGTGTATGGTGTCATATGAGTTGATAGCGCCTCAAGCGCTGCTCCTTTCAAAGGAAATAGCTTATGGCTGAAGAAGCTCGGCGGTGCATTCCTGCCCGTTGGCCTCCGTGATGCGGACGAGACGGATCTCTCCCTGAAGATCAAGCTCTGTTTTGCAAACGATCTCAATAAAATTCGGCGTGTGACCGCGTGCTTCTCCTGCTTTGCAGGTTTCAAACAAGACCTCCGCTGTTTTGCCGATCTGCTCTTGCAGGATCTGCTTTCGGATCGAGTTTTGAAGCTCGGTGATCCTTCTCACCCGCTCGTGCTTGATTGCCTTGGGGATCTGTCCGTCCATGTCGTTTGCAACCGTACCGCTTCTGCGGGAATAGGGAAAGGCATGGATCATGAGAAACTGTGCCCGACGGATGAATTCAAGCGTTTCCGAGAACTCCTCCTCGGTTTCGCCCGGGAAGCCTGCGATCATATCTGTGGTGAACTGCACGTCGGGGATGGCGCGGCGCAGGCGCTCCATGGCCTCCAGCGCCATCTGCACGTTGTATTTTCGCTTCATGCGGGCCAACACGCTATTGGAACCGCTTTGCATAGAGAGATGAAAATGCGGGGCAACGGAGGAAAGTGCGGCGATTCGATCGGCAAAGGATTGGCGGATCAGAGACGGATCGAGGGAGCCGAGGCGGATCCTTCCGATCCGCGGGATCGTGTCCACCCTGCATAGCAGATCCTCCAAACGAAAGCCTTGGAGATCCTTTCCGTAGGAGGCCGTTTCGATGCCCGTCAGAACGATCTCCCGACAGCCGCCCTCGGTGAGCGCCGTTACCTCCTCGATCACCTCATGGGGAGGCTTGGAGCGAACCCGACCGCGAGCGCGGGGAATGATGCAGTAGGCGCAGTGGTTTTCGCATCCGTCCTCGATTTTCACGTAGGCTCTTGTTCTGCCGAATTTGGAGATCCTCATGGGCTCGAATCCGAAGGCATCGGGGGAGGTGCAATTCACCTCGGCAGCAGCGTTTTTATGCCCCTGCCGTTTCAACCGCTCAGCGGCATCCACCACGGAAAGCTTGCAGGCGTTTCCGCAAACAAAATCCACTCCCTCGATCTGTGCCGGTTGCTGCGGTGCGGCCTGCGCGAGGCACCCCGTGACCAGCACAAAGGCGTTCGGATTGCGATGAATGGCTCTGCGGATGATCTGCCGTGCCTTGCGGTCGGATTCGGCCGTGACGGTGCAGGTGTTGATCACGTAGGCATCGCAAATGTCGTTTTCCGGAGCCACCCTCCAGCCCCGCGCAAGAAAGGCCTCGGCGATCGCTTCGGATTCATATTGATTTACCTTGCAGCCGAGGGTAAAGATTCCAACGGTGGGGGAGTGATTCATCGTGCAGGCTCCTTTTCGTATTGATGGTTTCCTTTCTATTTTATCACTTTTTTTCTTGAAAGTAAATAAAAAATTGTAAACAATCTTTCATTTTTAGAAATAATACTTGAAAAAAGGGAAAAACCGTTGTATAATTGTAGTGATGATTCAGAGGGGCATCGGATGCGGAAGGCAAACGGCGTTCCGCGCCGCCCTTGAAGCTCCGATCGCGAGGGGCGGCGTTTTTCAACGCGATCCCGATCCCGATTTTATTTATGCAGAGGAGGGCGGAGAAGTGCAAATTCTCCGCCGTTTATTTTCAGATGAGAAGTATCACGATCAAAAAGAACGATGCGGGCCAGCGCTTGGATAAATTTTTGTCCAAGGCGGTGAAGGGCTTGCCCATGTCCATGATGTATAAATACATCCGCACGAAAAAGATCAAGGTAAATCGCGCGAGAACCCAGCAGAATTATGTTTTGCAGGAGGGCGACGAGATCCTTCTTTTTATTCGGGAGGAGTTTTTTGAGTCTCCGGAAAGGGATAAAAGCGCATTGTTTCGGATCTCTGCCAAGCTGGATATCGTTTATGAGGACGAGCATATCCTGCTGCTGAACAAGCGGCCGGGCGTTTTGGTGCACGAGGACGTGGCTGCGGCGGAGAATACGCTGATCATGCACGTGCAGGCCTATCTTGCGCAGAAGGGCGAATACGATCCTGCGGCCGAGCAATCCTTTGCCCCTGCGCTTTGCAATCGGATCGACCGCAACACGGGCGGCATTGTGATTGCTGCGAAAACGGCGGCGGGGCTTCGGGAAATGAACGACAAGATCCGCAACGATGAATTGAGAAAATGCTACGTTTGCGCCGTGCACGGCAGAATGCCGAAAAAGCAGGATACGCTTCACGGCTGGCTGAGAAAGGACAGCGCCACGAACACGGTGACTGTTTCCGACGTGCAAAAGTCCGGCTATAAGGAGATCATCACCAAGTATCGTGTTTTGCGGGAGCGCGGCGACGAGAGCCTTCTGGAGGTGGAGCTGGTGACGGGAAGAACCCATCAGATCCGCGCGCATCTGGCGCATATCGGTCATCCCCTTGTTGGCGACGGGAAATACGGCGTAAACCGCGAGGATCGCGCAAAGGGCTATAAATTTCAGGCACTCTATGCCTATCAGCTCACCTTCCGCTTCAAAAGCGCCGAGGGAGAGCTGGGATATCTCAATGGAAAAACCGTTTCCATTGATCCCGACGGTATTTGGTTTCTGAAGGATTTCGGCTATCGTGAAGGAGATATGATTTGAATTTGCTGGCAATTCTGGAGGATCGTCGGTGGCAAAGGCTCTGCCTACTCGGCGGTGCGGCGTTGGCCGCGTTGATCCTCGTCTTTCCCAAGCTCGGATTTTTGCAATGGATCGTGATGATCCCCATGCTGGCGGCAATTCTGCACCCCGCAACCGACGCGTTGCCGCTCAAAAAGCAGTATGGCCTGGGCTTTCTGATGATCTACTGCTATTATTTTGTGATCTATCATTGGTTCGTAGCTCTGTATCCATTGGAATTTGCAGGATTGGAAAAGGGAGCGGCCGTGGTGGTGGTCTTAGCCGGATGGCTGGGGCTTTCCCTCCTGCAGGCTCTGCCGGGAGGATTGATCCTTGTGCTTTATGCGATTCTTTGCCGCTTGAGATCGGTGAAGGAGCATCCCGTTTGCAAGCCCTTTCTTCTGGCGGCACTTTGGGTGGTCTTTGAATGGTCGTCCACGCTGGGATGGACGGGGGTTCCGTGGGGACGGCTGTATCTCGGTCAGAGCGAGCTTCTCCCCATGATCCAATCGGCCTCCGTTTTTGGTGGCTACGGGATCACCTTTTTGCTGGTTGCGGTGAACGGACTGCTGGCATATCTGCTTTTGTTCCGACGTAAGCAGCTGCTTTGCGGCATTCTGGCTTCGGCGCTCTTTTTCTCCAATCTGACCTTCGGCGTGCTTCGCATGAGCCTTGGAAAAGAGGGGGAAACGGTTCGGGCGGCCGTGATCCAGGGAAATATCAGCTCCCATGAAAAATGGAATTCCGCCTCGGATGAAAAAATGATGCGGATCTACGGCGACTACACCCGTGCCGCCGCAAGGGAAGGAGCATCTCTCGTGGTGTGGCCGGAGTCCACCATCACGATCCCCATGAATCTGAGCCAGCGCATGAAAAACTTCGTGCAGGGTCTGGCGGTGGAATGCAACGTAACGCTCATCGTCGGTGCCCTCTATTATGACCTCGACACCCGCGAGGAGTACAATTCGCTCTACCTTGTCCTTCCGAGCGGCGAGATCTCGGAGGAGCGCTACGATAAGCGGCATCTGGTTCCCTTTGGGGAATACGTTCCGATGCGGGAGGTGTTCTCGGTGCTGATCCCACCGCTGGCCGAGCTTTCGATCATCGGATCGGATCTTTCGGCGGGAGAGGACTCCAATCTTTTCACCACGCAGTGGGGCGAGATCGGCTCCATGATCTGCTTTGATTCCATCTACGAGATGCTCAACGTGGCAAGCGTCCGCGACGGAGCGGATCTCATGGTGATCTCCAGCAACGATTCATGGTTTCAGGATTCCAAGGCGATCCACCAGCATCAGGCGCAGGCGCGCTTCCGTGCCATCGAGGTCGGAAGATACCTTCTCCGTGCGGCTAACACGGGGATCTCCTCGGTGATCACCCCCGAGGGCAGACTTCTGGCCGAGATCGAGCCGTTGGTGGATGGCTATGCCGTTTGCGACGTTTCCCTCCGAACGGAGAAAACGCTTTATTCCGTGATCGGAAATCTTCCCGTGGGGCTTTGCATTGCCTTTTGTGCAGGCTGGCCCATTGCCGAGCTGATCGGCGCATATTTGAAGCGCAAAGAGGGGAAGTCACGCCCCGAGCGCGAATCGGAAAGTGAGTGATTTTATGAAGATCAGAGAATCTCAGGAAATGTATCTGGAAACGATCCTGCTTCTGAAGAACCGCTCAGGCTACGTTCGGTCGGTGGACGTGGCGGAGGAGCTGTGCTATTCCCGCGCCAGCGTTTCCCGTGCCGTCAATCTTCTGGCGATGAACGGCGATATCGTGATCGCCAAAAGCGGCGAGATCACGCTGACGGAGGCGGGCGAGAAAAGGGCACATTCGATCTATGAGCGCCATGAGGTGATCACCCGTGTCCTCATGGATCTGGGGGCCGATGCAGAGCTGGCAGAGGACAATGCCTGCAGGATCGAGCACGTGATCTCGGATGAGCTTTTTGAGCTTCTGAAGCGGCACTTTGCGGAAAAAGACGGCAAGAGTGAATAAAAACCGCATAAATTCAATATAACTGCATAAATATTCTGTTTTCTGCGTCGTCACACCCCATCGGATGCACGAAAAAAGAACGGGCTTATTGGAGAAACCTGCAAAAATGTTGTAAAAAACGAAGGGAAATGCAGGGATTTTATGGAAAATGTCAAATGTTAAAAAATGATACGAAAGCACTTGACAAATGCGGTCGCATCGTGTATAATATTTGCATGATTATACATCGGGGTCAGCCCCGAGCAATTGGAGGCAATTATGAACAAGGATCAGATCAAAAAGGTTGTTTTGGCTTATTCGGGCGGATTGGATACGTCCATCATCATCCC
>JAZRCQ010000002.1:0-22111 GCA_045659845.1 Eubacteriales bacterium | reverse complement strand
ATGGATCCCTCCGCCATGGGAGGCGTCACCCTCACCCCCGATGCCATTCTGGCAAACCCGCAGATGAAGGCCGCCGTGCTGGGCGCCATTGCCCGCGAAACCGTTCTGCAGGAGCAGATCCATGCCGCATTCGGAGACAAGACCAATGCACAGCTCGTTGAGCTTCTCAGCGAAGAGCAATGGAGCACGCTCTACGAAAGCGACGAGATCCCCCACGATTATTCCGATTCCACCTATGCAAAGAATCTCGTGCTTCTTGGCGACGTGAACCGCGATAAGCCTCAAACCATCTATCTCTACTCCTCCTCCTTTGAAAACAAGGATCGGGTTGGCGAGCTGATCGATAACTACAATCAGGGCGTGGACGAGGAGCAGCAGATCTCCTACACCGACTACGTGAAGATCCTGATGTCCTCCATCACCACGGTGCTCAACGCGATCACCTACGTGCTGATCGCCTTCGTGGCGATTTCCTTGGTGGTTTCCTCCATCATGATCGGCATCATCACCTATATCTCGGTGCTGGAGAGAACCAAGGAGATCGGAATCCTCCGCGCCATCGGTGCATCGAAAAAGGACGTGGGACGCGTGTTCAACGCGGAAACCTTGATCGTTGGCTTCGTTGCAGGAGCGATCGGCATCGGCATGACACTGCTGCTGAACAAGCTTGTTAACGTGATCCTCTTCCATTTCACGGAGATCCCCAACCTGAAGGCCATCCTGCCCACATCGGCAGCGGTGATCCTGGTTGCCATCAGCATGGGACTCACGCTGATCGCAGGCCTGCTCCCCTCCCGCTTCGCGGCAAAGAAAAACCCCGTGGAAGCACTTCGGAGCGAATAACGATCTATCAAAAATACCGAGGCGCCGCAGAGAATTTCTCTGCGGCGCCTCAGTATGTTTAAAGGCCATAGCCTCATCTGCGTTTATTTTCTCTTTTTCCTCTTCATCGGGATCGTACCGCACAGACCGCCCAACAGAACGATCATTCCAAGCTCGGAGCCGATCACGGACCCACACCCCTTCTTGGCTTCTCCGCTCTGCTCCTGCGTTTCACCGCCGGGCGTTGCGGCAGGCCCCTCTGTCTGCGAAGGAGCTTCGGGCTGCTTTGTGGTGTTTTCAGGCTTTACCGTGGTCTGATTCTCAGGCGCATTGGTCATGGGCGTCGTGGCCTCTTCAGTGGGCTTTTCAGTGGTTTGCGTTGCCTGCAGATAGGGATCCTCTGCAGGATCCAGCCAAGGCGTTTTCACCTCATCCGTCAGCGTTCCGAACACAAAAACCTCGCGGAAGCTTACGATTGTACCGGGAACAACACTATACGTATCGTAGTTGCCCTGATCGGTGGGATTGGCACCGATTCCGCTGGTGGCAGCAATTCTTAAAAACTGCGCCTTTGTTCCTGCGGGGAGCATGAAGCCGGTGACGTGTTTTTCCGTCGCAAAGACCTCACCCGTTTCATCCTTACCAAGCTGATCGGCAGCAACGCGGCCGTAGTCCTCCTTGCCGTCCATGATCCTCGCGGTCCTGTCATAATATCCGACGCAGGTCCAATTCACGCCATCATCGCTGATATAAACGTCGGCGGCGACGGGATAGCCGTGCTTATTGATGAAGTGATAGGTGTAAGCAAAGCCATCCAGATGGGCAACCTTACCGAAATTAAACGTGAAAAGCGTCTGATAAATATATCCGTCCTCTACGCCTTTTCCGGCAGGTGTAGGCTCTCCCTTCACGTTCAGAAGCTCGTTGGAATTCACCCATCCAAGCGCTCCCTTTTCGGTGGAGGTGGAGAACTGCATCGTGTTTTGCTTTCCGTAGTTACCGGTAGTCCAAACACCGTCCACTCCACCGATCAGACCTCTTTCCAAATTAGAGCATCCGAGCATGGAAAATCCATACTTCAGGTGATTTCCGATGTCGGCCAGCTTCAGCTCCGGTATCGCGTTCACTGCATCACTCCACTTTGTGCCGGGATTCAGCATCGGCGAGGACATTAAAGGCGACGTGGTGAGTCCCTGTGCCAAATTCGACGACATCGTGGGAAGCGTGATCATCGATTCCAACTCGGGAACAGTATCCGTTCGGCTTCCGGCAGGCTTTTCAAACGCCATGACCGAGCCACAGAATAAGCTTGCCAAAATCAAAACTGTGCAAAGGAATATACATACTTTTTTCATAATCATTCTCCTTTAATTGTAGCTAAACTAAATTGCGGGCGGCAATGAAGCCTTCTCGAGTTTCTCCTTCTTCTAACCATAAGGCAGCCACTAAAAGAAAGCAAGCAAGCCATCACGCCCTCTGCAGAGGAGGAACAGCCCCGCTTCTTTTCCTGCTCGGCAGGAATCGACTCCGTTTCAGAGGGAACCGGTTCCGGCGCGATCTCGGGATCCAGATCCTTTTCGCCTGCATACCCTGCCCCAACGGCTCCTCCCGAAGCCCCTTCGGGATCTGCGGAAAGCCAGAAGGAATAAAGCTCGCCGTTTTCCATCACAAATCTTAGGCGGAAGCCCTTGCCTCTGAGGAAAGAAAGATCGTTTGAGCCGTTCCAGGAAAGCCGATAGCAGCAATCATCGGCAGACATCGCATTACATTCGGCCGCTGAGTAGCCAGACACAACATTTCCTTCCGGATCAAGCACCTCGGCCCGAAGAGATCCGTTTTTCACGTTTGCATTCACAAACAAATATTTCACCTGCTTGGTAGCCGTGAGCGGAACCGTGGTAAGCTCACCCGTGCCATCCATGGATGCAAAGCCATCCCGACGCAACGTTGCAACGCCAACTGCTCCACCATATCCCGGATCGCGACTCTCATAGCCGCTGGGTGTGGTGTGGATTCCCGAAAAAGCAGAGTAGTAAATGCGGATCTCATCGTCATAAACGATCAACCCACCTGTGGCAGATTGCAAATAGCCGTAGTCCCAATCTCCCATCTGTCGCGAGGCAGAGATCAATGCCTCTCCCACGCCGCGCACGGGCCGATCGTAGTGGAAGCCATCGCGGCTATAGCTGGCCTGCAGCTCGGTGATCTTTGGCGTAAGAACATCCTCCGAATAGATATAATCGTTTTCAGGCCCATACCAAATCTCAAACATTCCGATCATAAGGCTCTCATAGGCAATAGAATCGAAATTATAAAGCTGCGGAATATTATTTCCGGGCTGTGTGGTGTCGATGGGATCGAGCGCATCCGTTTTCAACCAGAAATCCGGAGCATCATCGGTGGTCCAATCCCATTTTGCAGCCTTCAGCCAATCCTGATCCGCATGATAATAGCGGGTGCGCCGGTAGTTGAAGTCCTCTCCCCATTTGGAAATAGTGTGATGTCGAATGGAAAACACCCAATCCTTGGTGAACCAGTTCCGGAAAAAGGTGGAGCGATCTCCCATGGTGCCCGTTTCACCCTTTTTCAACCAGAAAATTCCGTTTGACGACGTGTAAAGCTGGGCGGGAAGTGTTCCCTCCACCTTTCCATCACCGTCGGTGTCGCGATTCACTTGACGAATCATCATTTTATAGCGTTCTGCCTTGGGAGCATCGTAATCGATCCAGATGCTGCAGGAATCGCTCTTATGCTCCGTGATCACCACGTTGGTTCCCTGCTCATTTACAGACGGCAGCTGCCAATGATCCAACCCGTTTTCGCTATAAGCATAGGAAACGTACTGTCCAAAGCCTGCACCGTACCAGATCTTATATAGCTTCGCATCCATATCATACCAAATTCCTCCGCTGGTGGCGGCGGTTCCGTTAGAAATGTTGGTGTCCTTCACAGAAAACACCGGCTCATCGTAGGTCTTCGCCTTATGATAGGTTTGTTTCAGCGTGGTGGATTGGATGAGAAAATCATCCACAAACAGCTGGCGTCCAACGTCAATATTCACCGTTTCCGGCTTATAGCCTCCCTCAGAGGCATCCAGCAAATAAGGGATCACCGGCGCATAGCCATTGTGATAATCTGCGGCAAGCTCGTATCCCTCAGGGATCACGATGCCATTATAAAGCGCATTCTCCGGCAATGCCACACTCTGCAGCTGATTAGCCTGCGAGGATGCTCCGGCAACTCCCAAAGAAAAGGAAACAGCCAGCAGAATGCAGATCAGAGCCGCTCGAAGCTTATTCTTCATTGTTCGTCTCCTCTCCCGCCATTATGCGATTCCGGAATTCTTCAAAGCTTCATGCGCAGTTTTGTATTCATCAGTCAGGACGCCGATCATGGTTTCGTAGATCACACCCATCGATTTCCAGTAGCCCGAGAAATTGGTGCTCTGGCTATCGAGAATCACATCGCGGAAGGCCATCTGACAACCAACGTTCTCTCCGATCCAATACATCGGATCGAATCCAAGATGCTCTCGCATGAAATCGATCATGCCCGCATCCTCGGGATTGCCTGCTTGCTTGGCCTTGAGAATGTAATCATAATAATAAGGGCGAACCTTCACGGAATTGTAGGAACACATAGCCTCCATCACGGCGCCGATCATTGCATGACGCTCGGAGGAAATCGCCACGGGCAAGCAGTAAACTCCTGCACCGTTTGCAACCATCACAGAATAATCCACAGTGGAGTCCAGCTTCGGGAA
The DNA here is from genome assembly GCA_045659845.1 of Eubacteriales bacterium. GTDB lineage: Bacteria > Bacillota > Clostridia > Oscillospirales > CAG-272 > UMGS1865. The sequence continues at coordinate 17,526 of JAZRCQ010000002.1, read as the reverse complement.
CGGAACAATACCATAATCAAAGGTGGCCTCCTGTCGGATCGTGCTTCCCCATCCCAGGAAATACGTGAAGAACAAGAGCTTGGAGCCCAAGAAGGATTGGATATTCACGTTCACATCATTCTGGAGGTAGGTATGCTCAGAATAAATGAAATTATAGAGCTTTTCCACCATCTCTCCCGTTTTAGGCTGATTGTAATTCAGAGTCAGGAAGCCTTCCTCATCTCGCTCGGTGTAGCGGAGGCCACATCCGTAGGGGAAATAAACAAAGGTTCGGAAGGTTTCGTATTGCGCGCCAAAGAAATCCCCATCATTCACAATGCCGTCGCCCGTGTCGCGATACACCTCGTTCAAAATATTGAAGTAATGCTCCCAAGTCCATTCACCGTCATAAACCGTTTGGTAGATCGTCTTCTCCTCCTCCGGGAAAAGTGCCTCCCACTGGGCTTTATTGAAGAAGATGGCATTCATATTGGTGTAGTTACTGATCATCAGGTCGCCTGTGAGCAAATACTGCGTGTTAACGTTGAACGAGATGTCCTGCATTTGCTGCAGATACCAATAGTCAGCTGTAAGATCTACGTTGGGAACGTTGTTCCAAGGAATGAAATAGCCTCTCACGGCTTGACTCACGCCGCGAACACCATAGTGGTAGATCAGATCGAAGGTGGTGTCCTGCCCCTTGTGCAGCATATCCACGGTGGAGGTGTATTTAGCAGGATCAGTTTCCTGATTCAGCGTAAAAAACAGATCCACGTTCAGTCGATCCTCCACATAGAGATTGCGAGCAAAAACAGCGCTGTCCACCGTATCTCCCTCTGCATTCCCCTCGGTGTCCATATCCTTGATGTCCTCACTTGCGAAAAAGTTAGCATAGAGGATATTCAGTTCTTCATTTTGGAAGTCAAGATCTGCGGGAAGATTATCGGGATGCTCTTTTACGGTAGCCTGGGGCTGAGGAGCCGACGTTTCGGCTCCTCCCCCGTTTTTTTCGCAGGCGCACAGCGTCAGAGCCACTGTGAAGATCGCCAGCATCAAGCAGATAATTCGTTTCAACAACGGTTTCACCTCATTTCAGATAATGGAGTTAATACTCCATCTCGTCTCCAAAGCCCTCACCGTCTCCAAGCTGGACGGAGGTTCTCACGATATCCTCCTCCGCGATCGGAAGAATCATCATTTCGATTGCTTCATAGTGCTTCATCATCATTCTCCTTTCTGAATCATGGATTGGATTTACGCGGCAGGGGTGGCACAAGGAGCGGAGCTTACGTAAACGCCGTTCTCATAAATCACCTCATAGGACTGCGCAGAAACAGTCTGTGCCTCACCCTTAAGAACGTAGTAGGGCGTTACAACGAAGGAAACTCGACCCGTGTCGGTGGGGATTCCCTTAATCGTGAGAGCCATCATTTGTCCGGCATGATATGCAGTGGCTGCTACAGCCTTGATATTGCCCTCCCCATCGGCAGCGGTCAAGGCAGTGTAAACGTAGTCACAAGCATCAACGTAGCTCTTGCCGGTGGCGGCATACGCTCCCTTTTCATAGGTTGCGGCAATGCGGAAGCCCGCCTCGGAATACTGCTTATAATCATCCATGGATGCGAGGAAACGAACGTCATACTTGGCAACGTCGCCCTCGGTGTAAGTGCGCTCCTGTGCGCCCACGTAGTTCACGTCTGCCGCCTCACCGAACACAAACATCTCGCGGAAGGTAATAGTATCGGCAAAGGTCCAAGCCTCGTAGTTCGTCTGATCCTTGCAGTTGCCGGAAGAAATACACTCCAAAGCAGTTGCGGCAATGCGCAGATATTTGCCCTGAGTTCCTTCAGGGAAAGCAAAAGGAACATACATTTTTCCATCCAACACGGCGCCCTTCGCATCCTTACCAAGCAGATTGGAATTCAGCCTCGTGAAATCGGTTGCAGTGTCCAGTCTCTTTTGAGGATAATCCCAATATCCAACAGGAGTCCAGCTTACACCGTCATCACTCACAAACAGATCACAAGCGCCGAAAAGACCATAAGGACCGCTATAGTGATGGGTAAAGCCGATGCCGTCCAACTCACAAATGTAACCAAAATCAAAGGTGAGCATCATCTTGTAGATAGAATCGCTCTTTTCGGTTTCACCGTTCACGTTGTAATAAAGGCCATCCCAACGAGCCGAGAAGGCGCCATTTACACCGCTTGCACCGGTAGTCCAAACGTTATCAATAGCTGCGTCTGCCTGACGCTCCAAGGATCTTGCGCCGATCACGGTGAAGCTATGCTTACTCATGTCTGCCACATCGGCCTTCTCTTCAGCCGTCAGATTATTGGCTTGATCTGCCCAGCTTGAGGTTCCCGCATTCATGGCAGAATAGGCCTTGGACGAAGTAAGGCCCTTTGTCAGATTGCGGCTCATGTCAGGTGCAACCGTGTCGGCAGCCAATGCGGCAACACCGCTTTCCGCAGCAGAGCCGGCGGGGCGATTGTAGGCGGATACGGGCAGCGCCAATGCGCCCAACATCAAGCAGGCACAAAGAATGAGGGAAAATACTTTTCTTTTCATGGTTTTCTCCTTTTTGATTTTTATTTCCACACGGAGAAGCCTCCGTTGTATGGACCTTTGTTTTTGATCATATGATCGAATCTGTTGTTCGAGTTGAAATTACATTGAAATCGTATGGCCGCGCAATTTCAAGCATAAGCGTTTGGTTAAAAGAACAATTTGAGGCTTTCGCGGATCGAAACAGGTGCTTCAAAGCATACTGTTTCTCCGTTTCCTTCGGCCGCAACGGACACGCCGTCGCAAACAGCCTTCACAGACCGATTTTCTCCGCAAGCCACGTCGAAGCATTTGAGCGTCAGCTCACCCTCGATCACCCGCAGCTCAGCGTGGGATCCGCTCAGCTCCACGGTGCCCCATGCTTCTCCGCAGGACCAGAAGCATCGGAACGTCTCTCCCGCATACGGCGGGCGGAATCCGATCCTTTGCTTGGTCATATCAAAGGTAAAACCGCTGAGGATCGGAAGGAACGACCAGCTGGCCATGGAACGAGCATAGTTGCTTCCGCATTCAAATTCATTGAAGGGATTGCGCTTTTTGCCATCAAAGCGATTGCGAACGGCTCGGATGGTTTTCATTCCTTCCGCCTCCATTCCCTCTGCCAGCATCAAAGCGCCAAGTGCATATTCGGTGCCGTAAAACACCTCCTCGCAGTAGGGAACGGGCAAAAGCGGCTTGCGCTTTCCCTCAGGATAATAGCAGATCAAGGTGCCGTCCTCATCGTTCAGAATGAACAATCGCCAAGGATTGGCAAGATCTCTCACCGTGGATCTGTAGTTATATCGATGCAGGCTCTGCAGAGCAGTTCTGCGATTGGTCTTGTCGAAGACATCTCCCAAACCGCAGATCGTGGCATGCCATTGGGCGCAAAGCTGATCGATCTCGGAGCCCTCTCCGATCTGATACTTGATTTCCCCGAATTCGGAGTTCCAATAGTCTTTCATGCAGCCAAAGCGCTCCACGATGGCACTATCGTTCAGATCCACCTTCTGGAAATAATATTCTCCGTTGAAAAGATTCTCTTCTGTCCACTTCGATCCTCGGCGGAAAACCTCACGATATCCTTCGGCGTCCTCATGCTCTCCCAGCGCATCGGCCATCTCCGCAGCTGCCTTCAATGCGGCCAGATAGAAGCCCTGCAGCCAGCCGGACGGGCCGAACAGCTCCATATCCAACGTGTGGTGCTGACGGCCTTCCATCACGCCGTCGCGATCGACATCCCAAGAGAACTGTCCGTCATCCACCCAAGCGTATTCCAAAGAACGCTTCACGTCGGGCCAGATTCTTGCCAACCACTCCGTGTTACCCGAAAGCTTCCATTCGCGGTAGGTTTTGATCACGCCGCCCATCTGCCCATCCACACAAGGAATATGCCACCCGGGTCTTCCCAAGGGGAGACGAATCCGGAAAGCCATTTTCCCATTTTCTTGCATATTATAACGATAATCGGCCTCCCGCATCGAGCGCTCCAATCGCGGAAAGAGGAACGGAAGTGCGTAGGCATAGTTCCAAACATGGTTGCAGCTTCCTTCGCAGCTTCCCTCATGCTCGTGAACGCCCTCCCAGCCCCAAAGAGTGCCATCCTCTAAACGAAGCACCGTTGGAGATTTGAGGGTAGACAGATTATAGGTGGCCGCCTCCAGCAAAACGGGATCCAACGTGGAGGAATACACCGCATCCGAAAAAGCCTTGGAGCGCGACTCCAGCATCTCCCAATTCTCCATTGCATATCGGCAGGAGTCCGCAGAATTTCTCCAGATCGTAGCATAATAATTTTTCCACGTAATGTCTGCGCCGGTCCTATCCTTGAGCGGATCCCAATAGTTGTAACAGAACGGAGCACTCCACGTCATCAAAAAGCGAAGCCTCTCTGTTTTCCCGGGAGCGATCTCCTTCTCGGCATACACCGTGGCGGTGTCTTCATGGAAATTCTCAGGATAGGTGCGATTTCGCAGTGCTTCACAAGCAGAAAACTCATGCCAGAAGGTGGAAAGTGAATCGCTCCAGCGGCCTCTGTACCAGCAGGGCTGCAGGATGGCATTTTCTTCAGGCGACGAGATCGTGAGATCCCTATAGTCCAAAGCTCGCTCGTCCAGTTCACTTCTCATAAAAATCCCACGACGGCCGTTTCCGAGATCGACCTCTCGATTGTTGCCCTTAAACGAACGGCCGATAGAAAAAGCCGATCCGAAACGAAGCGTCTTTTCGGAGGTATTACGGAACTCCACCTCAAAAAACGCCGCCGGGATGCTGGAATTATCCTCATCCATGGGGATGAAGGGATTGAAGGCCTTTAGCTTCACCTCCGCCGGGAAATCCTCTGCCGAAAACTCCAACTCGGCAAACGGAAATTCGGATGAAAAGCTCCATTTTGGAAAATGCGGAAACCCTGCCATGGTCTTCTTGTCAACGGCGTGGCCAAAGCCTTGATACAGTCGATTCAGCCCATATTGTCCCGTCAGATTCTCCGTACAATCTCCCTGCAGCACCTTCGCTGTGATTCTTCCCGTCTCATCAATTGCACGAACAGCCAGATGGCTATAAACGTTCATGCTTCCCTTATCCGGGCGGTTAAAGATCTCCCAATCCATCAAGCGGCCGTTTCCGGCCAGTCCAACGCTGCCTGTGCCGATTCCTCCTAAAGGAAAAGAGATCTCACGGGTGTATTCCCCCGTATATTTCTTCATCTTCATATGGCTCCTCCGTATCCAATCCTGCGGTGCATGAAATGATTTGTGCAGATCATCCAAATTCCTTTGCCTGTCTGCTACAGCTTCAGTATAATCCCTTTATTTTATCGTGTCAACATACACGAAAGAAATTTTTTTCTTTTTTATCGGAAATCATCTTGACTTTTCCAAAAATCTATGATATATTGTGAAGAAAGAAGGGGGGAGCAAATTGCCAAAGAACAACTATTCTCATATTTCCTCTGCACAGCTGGCAAAGATCTGTCAGGTCTCGCAGGGCACGGTGGACCGCGCATTAAACAATCGCGAAGGGATCTCACCCGCAACAAAGGAAAAAATTCTGGAAGCGGCCAAAAAATACGGCTTTTCACCTAACATTCCCGACGGAAAAATTCAAGGCACACGCTCCATGCTGTATGCAATCGTTTTGCTAAACCTCTACAACGATTATTTTTCACGCTTTGTGATGGATTTCGAGCAGCATTGCAAGGAAATCGGCTACAACTCCATCGTGATGTTTTCCCACAACAATCCGCAAACCGAGATTGGCTGCATCAATCAGATGGTGCATCTCGGAGTGGATGGATTGATCCTCTCTCCCGTTGGCAAAACCGAAGACTATTGCTCTTGGATTCAGTCTTTGAATCTTCCGATTGTCACCATCGCCAATCGCCTGCCCGGAGTTCCCTTCGTAGGTCTCAATGACTATCTTGCCATGAAGGGTCTCACAGAACACGCGATCCGCCAAGGCTACAAGAATCTGATCTACTATGCCCCCGTCCTGAAAAAAAGAATGGACGAGAATATCTACGCGCAGAAGGAACGCTACAACGGCTTTGTTGCAGGCGCGGAGGCACTGGGAGTTGAACATCATCTCCTCACAGATGAGTTTTCCGCCTGTTGGACCCCCGAGCAAGAACGAACTGCCGTGATCTGTCCTTCAGACGTTTATGCCATTCGCATCCTTGACACGCTCTATGATCAAAAGCAAACCGACATTGGCATTTTCGGCTTCGACAACTGCGACAGTCTCATTAAAAGGCATCCCAGCATCGATTCCGTGTCCTATGACCGAAATGAATTGATCGAAGTGATCCATGCCGTTCTGACCTCCGAAAATCCACCCGAGATCACCTATATCCCCCATCGCATCGTTTCTCGATAATGGAATACATATGATAAAAGATCCTCTCCGAGGCTTGGAAAATTCCAAGCCTCGGAGAGGATCTTTTTTATGCGGTTGGGGAATCGGAGGCTATGTCTCCATCGTCTCCGAACATTTCTCTTTGCGCGTTAACCAGGCTATAGTAGATGCCCCTTTTTGCCATCAGCTCCTCATGGGTTCCCATCTCGGCGATCCCGCAACGATCAAGCACCACAAGCCGCGTGGCGTTTCGCAGGGTGGAAAGCCGATGGGCAATGGCAATGGTGGTTCTTCCTCCCGAAAGGCTCTGCAGCGCATCCTGCACCAGCTTTTCGGTTTCCGTATCCAGAGCCGAGGTTGCTTCGTCGAGAATGAGGATCCTCGGATCGTGCAGAAGCGCTCTCGCGATTGCCACGCGCTGGCGCTCTCCGCCCGAGAGGGTGTGTCCGCGTTCGCCGATCACCGTTTGGTAGCCGTCGGGCAAGCGCAGGATAAAATCGTGCGCGCCCGCCGCCTTGGCCGCGCGGATCACTTCCTCGCGAGTGGCCGTTGGCTTCGCATAGGTAAGGTTTTGCAGGACAGTGCCCGTGAACAGGAAGTTTTCCTGCAGCACCACTCCCATTCTGGAGCGCAGAACGTGCTGGGGAATATCGCGAATGTCGTTGCCGTCGATGCGGATCACGCCGGAATCCACGTCATACATTCGCATGATCAGATTGATCAGCGTGCTTTTTCCAACGCCCGATCTTCCCACCAGACCGATGAATTCGCCCGGACGGATCTCGAGGGAAACGTTTTTCAACACTGCTTCCACGCCATCGTAGCCGAAGGAACCGTTCTCCAGCTCCACTCTTCCCTCCACGTCGGTGATGGGAAGCGCATCGGTACGGTCGGCCACGTCGTTCGGCTCGTTGAGCAGCTCAAAAACGGCCGTGACTGCCGTGAGCATATGGATCAGCATACGGGGAGCTCGCAAAAGCGTGCCGAGCGGAGCATAGATCATGCCCGCATATGAGGTCATCTGCGACATTTCTCCCGCCGACATCACGCCTGCCAGCATCTTTGTTCCGATGTAGTAAAGCAAAACGTACTCGCTCAATCCCATCAAAAACTGCAAAAAAGGCATCAGAATCGCCCAGATTCGCTCCTGCCGCAGGTGAGCCTGCCGCTCATCGGCAACGGCCTTCACAAATCGAGCCTCCTCGCGCTTTTCCATTCCGTAGGCCTTCACCACGCGAATGCCCGAGAAAATATCGTGCAGAATGGCATTCCCCTTGGCGTTGAGCCCGCGGATCCTGCGGGAAAGCGTTCTCATCAGTCTCCAGAAGAGCATGAATGCCAGCATGATAAAAGGAGCGGGCAGAAGGATCAGCAACGCCAGCAGAGGGTCCACCACAAAGAGGAAGATCCCGATGGCCAGAAGTAGAATTCCCTGCTCCAGCAGATTGGGAAATTGATGCACGATGAATTGCTTGATCTGATTGGTGTCGCCGTTGACTCTTTTCATCAGCTCGCCCGAGGTCTGTCGGGTGATCCCTGCGATAGACATCGATTGGATCTTGCGGAACACCATGTCCCGCAGGCGAACGATCAGATGGTTTCCTGCCTCGGCCAAAAAATAGCCTCTCGCCGTTGAGATCAGGCGATTGATCAGTCGGAACATCAAAATGGAAAGGATCATGCCCCAAAAGCCGATGAGATAGGGGTTTTCCGCCCCTGCTCGGATGTAATCATCCACCAGCCTTCGGTTGAGATAGGGCAAGAGAAGCCCCACCGCAGAGGTGAGGAAGAAGCAGATCACGGCAACCGTGAGATACTTCCACTCGGATTTTGCCTCTCGGATCAACTGCAGGATCGCTCCTTTTTTGCCCATTTTGAAGGAACGCTCCTCTTTTTCGGCCTCCTTGGTCCCCCGTTCCGGATCCAGGATCAATCGGTTGGCCTGCTTTGCAAAAGCTACGATCTCCTTTTGCCTCGGCGCACTTGCACGCGCGAGCAAAACATCGCCCTCACTTCTCAGATGGGCCACAAGCGCGATCACGCCAACACCCTTCTCCAGAGAAAAGCTCTCCACCTCCTCGGCAGGGCATCGCAGATCCGTTCCATCCTCCCGATAGGCGCGCAAGCCGTTCGTCAGGGAAAACAGAATGGCCGTTTGCTCCTCCCGATGAGGCTTTTCCGCATGCAGATCGCTCACGCAGACCGCGCAGGGAACGGAAGGATCCGCCTGCGGCTCAAACCGCTTCTGCACGTCGCCGCGCTTCCAAACGTCCTTTTTTTGTTTCTTCATAATACCCCTCACACGTAAAGCTCCAGCTTGCGACGGCTCTTGGCGTCCAGTGCCTGCAGATTCTCCACCTCAAAGCGATTGCCGTGCATATCGGTGAAAAACACGCGATTACCGTTCACCGTGGTGATGCTGCGGAAGGTGTCCTGCAGGGTGAAGCGAAGCTCGCCCTCATCGGTCGTAACGCGCCAATAGGAAAAGCCGTAACGCTCCTTCACGGAATGAATGGCAAGGATCCTGCGGGCATAGTACCGTCTTTCCAGCTCCGTGCGGAGCAATTCTGCAGCATCGTCGGCAAACGAGGAAAGGCTTCGCACGATTCCGATCTCATGATCCTCCTCGTTCATCACCGAAATATACTCCCAAGGCATATCCATGGGAAACTGACGGCAAAGCGTGACTCTCTGCTCCTTTTCGTTCACTGTGGCGTAAAGAAGGCCGTTTTTCATTCGGAACGAAGCATTCTCCGGGGTGAGCCAAACGGTGACCGAGATCTCCGCCAACGTGCGCTCCCGACGGCGAGGGCCGCCCTCTCCGCCTCTTCCGCCGCCCTCGGAGGAAGGTTTTTGAAATCCGTGTCTCATCTGAATTCTCCTTTCTCACTCCACGATGCCCGCATTTCGCAGGGCATCCATCTGGAGCGTGTAGAGCTTTTGATAGATCCCGTCTTCTTTCTGCAAAAGCTCAGCGTGTGTGCCGCTTTCGGCAACCTTCCCATGCTCGATCACGATCAGACTATCCGCATCCCGAAGCGTGGAGAGCCTATGTGCGATCATAATGGTGGTCTTTCCCTCGGTCAAACGTGTGAGCGCATCCTGAATTCTCCGCTCCGTGGCGGTATCCATAGCCGCGGTGGCCTCGTCCAGAATCAGAATCCTCGGATTTTTCAGGATGGCTCTCGCAATGGAAAGGCGCTGCCGCTCTCCCCCCGAAAGCTCCTGATAGCCAAAGCCGATCCTCGTGTGGTAGGCATCGGGAAGCTTCATAATGAAATCATGCGCCCCCGCGCATCGAGCCGCCTCGATCACCTCCTCATAGGTGGCGTCGGGCCTGGCATATCGGATATTCTCCAGCACCGTTCCCATGAAAAGGTAGGTTTCCTGCGAAACGATGGCCACGCTATCATAGAGACTGCGGAAAGAAAGCTCCTTCACGGAATAGCCGCCCACGCGGATCTCGCCGCTTTCCGCCTCGTAAAGTCGCATCAGCAGATTGGCCAACGTACTCTTTCCCGCGCCCGTGTGACCAACGATGCCCAGAGTGCCCCCCTCGGGGATGGAAAAGCTAATGTCATCGATCACGCGCTTTCCCTTCACGTAGGAGAAGGAAACGTGGGAAAATTCCACCGCGCCCCCCAGATCCTCGGGCGAGACGGCATCCTCTGCCTCCACCACGTCGGGACGGGCATCCATGATCTCAAAAAGCCTTTGCATCGCATTGGTGCAATCGGCGGTGCGCTCCACCATATCCGAGAAGAAATGCAGAGGCGAATAGATCATGCTCACGTAGGAGAGGAAGGTCATCAGAAGCCCGTAGGTCAGGTTCCCCTTCCCCATCATCACCATATAACCGCCCACGGCCAGCGAAACGATGTTTCCGAGATACAGCACCAAGCCCGTGGCGTGTCCCGCATAGTTATGAAACACCGCCAGATCGCGGTCGACATCCGCCAGTGAGGCATTGCGATCGGAAAATCTTGCGATCTCCTCCCGCTCCCCCGCAAAGGCCTTCACCACGCGCATTCCGGAAAGCACGTCGGAAAGCAGAGAATTCAATCGGCGAGAGCCCGAAAAACGCTTGGCATGGAGATTTTTCTCTTTGCGATAGATCAAACGGATCATCAAAAAATACACGGGAACCGTGAAGAGCGCCAGCACGGCCAGAAGCGGCTGGATCAGGAAAAGGATCACCGTGAGAGCCGCAACCTTCACCACATTCACGATCAAATAAGGAATACTGTCGCAAAAATAGGAATAGATGGTGTTGGCATCATCGTTGACCTGCGTCATCAGGCCTCCTGTCTGACGCCCCGTGAAGAACCCAAGCGACAGTCGCTCGATGGCCGAAAAAATGGTTTTTTTCAGTTCAAACACCATTCCCGCCGAAACGGTGGAGGTGATCAGATTATTCACCATAGTGGCCAGCATACTGAGGATCCTGGTGGACAGAATGAGGATCATAACGAAGAGGAGCTCCCCATAGAAGCGCCCGGTTCCGTAGATCACCTCATCATAGAAGAACTGCCCCGTGAAATAGGGAGTGAGAATACTGGAGGCGGTCAGAACGATCAGGGAAGCCAGCACCAGCAGCAGCTTTGCCTTGTATGCGGCAAAAAAGACCAGCATTCTGCGGAACAAGCCCGTTCTGTCCATGCAGGCAGGGCAAACGGCTCTCCGCTCATCGGGATAGCGCATCCCGCACTTGGGACAGCACTTGGACTCCGGCAGATCCTTCGGATCGATCTCCAACGCCTCGCCTTTGAAGATCTGATGGGCGTACTTGACGAACAGACGCACCGATTCCTTGCGATCGTTGGTGTAGGCGGCCAGAAGAACGGTCTCCTTGCCCTCCTTCAGAACCAAGCGTCCCGTGGAGCGTTGCTCCTCCAGCTGAAGCCTCATTTCCTTCGCCAAAGGGTAGCGCTCCACCGACGTTACCTCCCAGCGGTCGGCCTCGGCAAATCGATCGGCGCTCTGCGCCCGAGCCCCCGATGCCACGTACAGAGCCTCCCGATCGCAAAGCAGGCAAAGGATCCCCGCCTGATGCTCTCGGGTGAGATTGCAATATGTAAACAGCTCGATCCGCTCCATGGGGATCTCCGCTCTCTCCAGCGCCGCTCTCACGGCCGGATACAATTGATCAATTTCAAACACGGCTTGCCTCCCTTATGTACCCGCGTAAGCGGGTGTCGGCATCAGCGACAGTTGCTCTGATGCTCGTTCTTCAGCTCATCCTTGGTGTTGTTCTGCACATTGTTCTGCGCGTTGTTCTGCGCGTTGTTCTGCGCATTGTTCTGCGCATTGTTCTGTGCATTGTTCTGCGCGTTGTTCTGATTCTTTTGCTCCGATACTTGCTTTTTCATTTCGTTCACTCCTGTTTCATAGTTCCGCTGAGCGGACAGAAACAGTATGGCCGTTTTTTCGTTAGTTTATACTTTTTTGCGACCGACTGTGCAACCCTTCCGTTAATGCCTCGGAAAGCTCGGTGAGAAAGCCCGAAAAGACAATCCACGCCACCACGGATACCGCCACCTGCAAAAGCCAGAACCAATCCAGCGCGTATCTCAGCTCTGCCTCCAACAGCTTTGCCACCGCCGAAAGACCAACCAACGCCGCCGAGATCACCGCTCTTCGCCGCAACGCTCTCATAGCGCGCTCGGTGGCGCGTGCGGAAAGCGCTTCGGCTCCGTGACCGTAGCTCACGGAAACATTCTCCTCCGCCATGCGATAAAGCAAAAGCAAAGTGAACAACAAAAGCACACAGCAAAGGATCGCCTCGCCCCATCCGAGGATCCGAACAGGCAGATAGGCCTCATAAGCGCGCGGGAGATACCACGCGTCCTTTGGAACGTATTGCTCCAGATACGCCGCATTGAAATAGGAGCGCACCGTCCCGACAGCCAGCAAAGCACCGCCGCAGATCGCCCAAAGACGAGGGCCGCGCAGAAGCTCCCAAAGGATCAGCCCCGCACAAAGAAACAGCAGAGCGCACGTCCAGTCGGGCAGAAATTGATAATTGGAGATCGCCACGTTCACGCTGAAAATCATGCCGATCCGCAGGAAGGTGAAGCCCGTTCCGATCCTTCGGCCAAGCAGGAGCGATACGTTCGGCAGGATCTCGGAGGCATACCGTCTCTCCATGCCCTCCAGCCAACGCTCCTCCCGCGAGGAGGCGCCGATCAGCCACAGGTAGCGGATCAGCCAGATCATGCCGATCGCCAGCGCCAGCATCGCCGCCACCATGCGGAAGGTGTCAACGTAGGCATACCAATCGAAGGTGAATTTCGGATTCTCCGCATCCATCTCAAAGGAGGTGAGCACACTGGCCTCCGGCAAAACGGCAAGCACGGCGCGCAGGATCACGAACCAACGCGTCAGCCCCAGCATCCGTTCCCATGCCGCTCTTCCGTGCCGCTCCGAGAGCAGCGACGAGCCGCCTCCAAGCTCCGCCATCGCGCCCAGTCCTCGGAAAAAGCTTCGCCATGCGGGAAGCATGAACCAAAGCTCCAGAACCGCAAAAACGAATGCGAAGATGAGAATCCACACCGGCTGCTCATAGCGATTGAGAGTCAGCTCGGGATCCTTCAGCACGTTTTCCAGAAACAACACTGCGGCAATGCGGGAAAAGCCCACCCAAAGCATATTGCGAAAGCCATTTTGTGCCTCTGCCACGTCATCGTTCAGATCGGCCATCCGAGCGGAGCCGAGAAACAGAAGAAGGTAGCCGATCAGGTCGGGGAGAACGTCTCTTGCGCTCACGTAGGGCTCGAACAAAAACAACGCGCCCGGCAGCATCAGCATCAGATCCCTTTTCATGGATCTCATCTCCATTCCCGTTTCCTCCCTTCCCCCGATCGGGGTTATTTTTTCTTTCTTTTCTTGTGATGTTGGATCGGAGCTTTCCCGTTTTTCTCGGAGAATTCCCTGATCTTTTCATTGCGACGGCGCAGATAGTCCTCCGCATCCCGACGGTTTCGATCGGTGCTTTCCTTCATGGTGTCGGCAAAGCGGTCGCCGATGCGATTGAGCAGCTCCCAGCGATAGCGCTTGGGCTCGATCTCCTCATCTCCCTCGGCGCAGATATCCTTGGCGCAGGTGAGGAGCAGGAAGAGATTGAAAAGCACCCATGCAATATTCAGAACGGTCATGGTGAGCCCCAGATAGGGCTTGATCCCCTCCGCAGAGCCGAGGGGGAGCCGATAAAGCACGTAGAGAAGCGCATAAACAGCCACCATCAAGGTGTTTCGCAGAGCGGCAAAGGCTATGTCCTTCAGCTCCAGACTCATGGCCAGCTCTCTCACCGACGAAAGCAGCATGGCGTGCATCAGAACGATCAGGAACAGCTCCGCCAAGCCGATCCAATCCGCCGCCCTACCGGTGAAGATCGGAAGGTCCCATAGAAAGAGAGCCGAAAGATCCTCCGCCATGCGATAACAGGCCATCAGGAACAGCGGGAAAAAGCTCACCTCGGCCCACAAAAAGGAGCGGCAGAAAAGCTTAAGGCGATGAGCGCCCCACCACATCAGAGCATATCCAAACAGAAGCGCGGCGCCTCCGATCCCTAAGCCTGCGAGGGGAAGCTTCAGAAGAAAAACAACCAGATAGCCCCCCAAAAGATATCCAAATCCCATTGCAAACGTCCCCTCTCAGCCTTCCGAGGACTCTTTTCTCAGACAGCAGCTCTTATATTTTTTCCCGCTTCCGCAGGGGCAGGGATCGTTTCTGCCGACGGTGCTGCCGACGGCGGCAGGCACCTTCTTGCGAACCACGGTCTTCTTGCTCTGCTCACCGTCGAAGCCCGCCACGATGGGATTGGCCACCTGCACGCGGCGGATGGGCTGCTGACGGGGTACAACGGAAAGAATGGTGCGAACGGTGTTGAGTCGGATATCGCCCACCATGGTGTCGAAGAGATCGGCGCCCTGAATTCGATATTCGGTGACAGGATCTCTCTGCGCGTAGGCCTGCAGACGAACGGTGTCCTTCAGATCGTCCATCACGTCGATGTGATCCATCCACGCGGTGTCCACGTTTCTCAGCAGAACGGCTCTTTCCACCTCGCGGAAGACCTCCTCGCCAAACAACGCCTCCTTCTCGCGATAGCGCACCTCTGCACGCTCGGAGAGCAGACGCAGAAGATCCTCGCGGCGAAGCTGACGAAGCTCCTCATCGGTGTAACGGAAATCCTCATCGGTGGTGAGATAGCCCAGGAAATGAGCGCGGAGCGCATCCAGATTCCATGCGGCGGGATCCTCATCGGAGGTGAAGAAGCCAACGTATTCCTCCACGGTGGAGTTCAGCATTTTCAGAATGGTCTCGGAGATATCCTGACCGTTGAGCACGTCGCGGCGCTGCTGGTAGATCACGGTTCTCTGCTGATTCATCACGTCGTCGTAGGAAAGCACGTATTTTCTGCGCTTGAAGTTGGCATCCTCGATCTTCTTCTGCGCGCGCTCAATGGCACCCGACAGGAATTGGTGATCCAGCGGCATATCCTCCGGCATCTTCAGAGCCTCCACCATGCTCAGCATCTTCTCGGAGGTGCCGAAGAGGCGCATCAGATCGTCCTCCATGGAAATGAAGAACTTGGATTGGCCGGGGTCTCCCTGACGGCCTGCGCGGCCTCGAAGCTGATTATCGATCCGTCGGCTCTCATGGCGCTCCGTGCCGAGAATGAACAAACCGCCCGCCTCCTTCACGCGCTGTGCCTCGGGCTCGATCTCGCGGCGGTATTTCTCCACCAGCACGCGGAAGGTCTCCCTTGCCTCCAGAAGCTCCTCGTCATCGGTGTCGGTCATGCCGCTGCACTTGGCGATCAGCTCCTCGGAATAGCCCTTCCCTCTCATATCGGACTTGGCCATGAATTCGGGATTGCCGCCCAGCAGAATGTCGGTTCCGCGTCCTGCCATGTTGGTGGAAATGGTGACAGCACCAAACTTACCGGCCTGCGCCACGATCTCCGCCTCCTTGGCATGATACTTGGCGTTGAGCACGGTGTGGGGGATCCCCGCATTGCGGAGCTTCACCGAAAGAAGCTCGGATTTATCGATGGACACGGTGCCAACCAGCACGGGCTGTCCCTTCTGATAGCATTCCCGCACCTGCGCCACGATGGCATCATATTTGCCCTTGACGCTGCGATAGACCGCATCGGGCAGATCCTTGCGGATCATGGGCTTATTGGTGGGGATCTCGATCACGTCCAGATTATAGATCTCACGGAACTCGTTTTCCTCCGTGAGCGCCGTACCGGTCATACCGGAAAGCTTGCGGTACATGCGGAAATAGTTCTGGAAGGTGATGGTGGCCAGCGTTTTATTCTCCTTCTGGATCTGCACGCCCTCCTTGGCCTCGATGGCCTGATGCAAACCGTCGGAATAGCGGCGGCCGGGCATAAGTCGGCCGGTGAAGGAATCCACGATCACAACGCCGCTGTCATTCACCACGTAGTCCACGTCGAGATGCATACAGCCGTGGGCGCGGATCGCCTGATTGATGTGGTGCGCCAGCGTGATGTTCTGGCTGTCGGAGAGGTTCTCAACGCCGAAGAATGCCTCGGCCTTCTTGATACCGTGAATCGTGAGAATGGCGTTGTTTGCCTTTTCGTCCACGATATAGTCGGCATCGATCTGATCGTGATCCTCCTTGTTGTCCAGCTCCTTGATCACGTATTTTCTCAGCGTTCTGGCAAAACGGTCGGCGCGCTCATAAAGATCGCTCACCTGCTCGCCTGCGCCCGAAATGATCAGAGGCGTGCGAGCCTCGTCGATGAGGATGGAGTCCACCTCGTCCACGATGGCAAAGCAATGGCCTCTCTGCGACATCTGCTCTTTATAGATCACCATATTGTCGCGCAGATAGTCGAAGCCAAATTCGTTGTTGGTTCCGTAGGTAATGTCGGCCTCGTAGGCGGCGCGCTTTTCATTCTGATCCTGACCGTGCACCACAAGGCCCGTGGTGAGCCCCATGAATTCATACACGCGTCCCATCTCCTCCGCGCCCACGCGAGCAAGATAATCGTTCACCGTTACGATATGAACGCCCTCGCCCGAAAGCGCATTGAGGTAAGCCGGCAGAGTTGCCACCAGCGTTTTGCCCTCACCGGTCTTCATCTCGGCAATGCGGCCCTCATGCAAAACGATACCGCCAACCACCTGCACGCGGAAGGGGCGCTTGCCCAGCACACGGGCATCGGCCTCCCGAATGGCGGCGTAGGCATCAGGCAGAATATCATCCAGCGTTTCGCCGGCCTGCAGACGCTCCCGCAGGGCAGGCGTCACGGCCTGTAGCTCGGCATTGCTCATAGCGGCGTATTTTTCCGCCAGCGCGTCCACCATGTCGGCGATCGCATTCACCTTTTTCAGCTGGCGCTCACTATAGGTTCCGAAAAGCTTGGTCCACAAAGACATATTTGTTGATCCTTTCGCGGTTGAAAATTGTTTCATCTTTTATTATACTATATTTTCCTTCGGAAATATGTTATAATATTGTAAATTTTGCGTTTTCTTCTCCGTATTTTTTGAAAAAACTCTTGCGAAGCGCAAAAAAATGTGCTATCATATTGCCATCTGAAGAAAGGACGGAGCATCTCATGAGCCATATTCACATCGTTCTCCATGAGCCTGAAATTCCCCAGAACACGGGAAACATCGCCCGCACCTGCGCCGCAACGGGCGCCTCCCTCCATCTCATCCGCCCCATGGGCTTCACGGTGGATGACAAAAAGCTCAAGCGAGCGGGCCTCGACTACTGGCACCATCTGGATATTTCCTATTACGACGGTCTCGACGATTTCTTCGACCATCATCCCGATGCACAGTTTTATTGCTTCTCCACCAAGGCGAAATATCGCTACACCGACGTGAGCTACCCCGAGGAGGTCTATCTCATTTTCGGCAAGGAAACAAAGGGCCTTCCCGAGGAGTTTCTGCACGCTCATCCCGAGCGCTGCGTTCGGATCCCCATGCGAAACGGACTTCGCTCCTTGAATCTTTCCAATTCCGCCGCCATCGCCGTTTACGAGGTTCTGCGCCAGCAGGATTTCGAGGGACTGCGCACCGCGGGAGAACTGACTAAATTTGAATGGGATTGACGAAAAAACGCACGGAGCACGGCAAAAAATGCATTGTCGGCGCGGGC
>JAZRCQ010000001.1:0-3346 GCA_045659845.1 Eubacteriales bacterium | reverse complement strand
GGGCAAGGGCTTGGAGGTGGTCGACCTCGGCACCGACGTTCCCGCAGAGACCTTCGTGCAGACCGCCATCGAGCAGAACTGTCAGGTGATCTGCTGCTCCGCACTCCTCACCACCACCATGAACATTATGGCAGACGTGGTCAAGGCGGCCGAGGCGGCAGGCATCCACGACAAGGTGAAGATCATGATCGGCGGTGCTCCCATCAATCAGGAGTTCTGTGATCTGATCGGCGCGGATTGCTACACGGTGGATGCGGCCAGCGCCGCCGATGCCGCCGCCGAATTCTGCAAGAGATAAGGAAAATATACGCAAATGGCAAAACTGACAGAAAGAGAGCGCATTCTGCGCACATATCGCCACCAAGAGGTGGATCGCGTCCCCATGATCGACACCGCATGGAGGGGCACCAAAAAAAGATGGGTGGATGAGGGCATGCCTCAGAACGTTTCCTGGGAGGATTATTTCGAATTTGACCATCGCGTGCAGATTCTGACCGACAATTCCCCCCGCTTCCCACAACGCGTGCTGGAAAAAACCGATCGCTATCAGATCGTCACCACGCCTTGGGGCACCACACAAAAGGAATTCAACGAGCTGGATTCCACTCCGGAGGCACTTGCCTTCCACTATGACACTCCCGAAAAATGGGAGGAGGCCAAGCGGGAAATGCTCACCTACCGCGAGGATCGCATCCCATGGGATCGCCTCAAAAGAGATGCGCCCCTGTGGGAGGCCAAGGGGTATTTCCGCCAGCTGGTGGTTTGGTTTGGCTTCGACGTGGCCCATTCCCGTCTCACAGGCACCGAAAATATGCTGATGTCCATCCTCGATGAGCCCGAATGGGTGACCGACATCTTCGACACCTATCTCACCTCCTCTCTTGATCTCTGCCAGCGCATCCTCGATGCGGGCTATGAGTTCGACGGGATCTTCTGGTATGACGATATGGGCTATAAGGGCTCCCCCTTCTTTTCCCCCGCCACCTATCGGGAGGTGCTCAAGCCCTTCCACAAAAAGGCTGTGGACTGGGCACACGAAAGAGGCCTCGTGGCCGAGCTTCACTCCTGCGGCTACATTGAGCCCCTCCTGCCCGACATTTTGGAAACGGGCGTGGATATGCTCAATCCTCTGGAGATCAAGGCAGGCATGGATCCGCATCGCCTCAAATCGCTCTACGGTGACCGTCTCAGCTTTCACGGAGGCATCAATGCCCAGCTTTGGGATAACATGGATCGCGTGAAGGCCGAAATGGAGCGTGTGATCCCCGTTATGAAGGAGGGCGGCGGCTATATCTTCGCCTCCGACCATTCCATCCCCAACTCCGTTTCCCTTCAGAACATGAAGGAGATCGCGGAGCTGGCGCACCGTCTCGGAAAATTTGAAAGCTAAGGAGCATTGTGATGTCTCGGAATCGAAATATGAGGGCATGGCTTGCCGCGCTTGGCAAGGCCGAAAAAAAGCAAGCCTTTCCCATTCTTTCCTTCCCCGCCGTTTCCCTTTTGGACGTGACGGTGCGCGAATTGATCTCCGCGAGCGAATTACAGGCCAAGGGGATGCTGGAGGTGGCGCACGCCGTTCCCTCCGCCGCCTCCGTGAGCCTGATGGATCTCTCTGTTGAAGCCGAGTGCTTCGGCGCTGAGGTGCGTTTCTCCGACGATGAGGTGCCCACCGTGCCCGAGCCCCTGATCCACAATGAGGAGGAGGCAGAGGCGCTGGAGGTTCCCGCCGTTGGTGCCGCCCGCTCGGGGATCTATGTGGATGCCATTCGCCGCGCCACCGAGCTGATCACCGATCGCCCCGTGCTGGCCGGCATCATCGGGCCCTTTTCGCTGGCCGCTCGTCTTTTGGATGTTTCCGAGATCATGGTGAACTGCTACGATGAGCCCGACATGGTGCATACCGTGCTGGAAAAGGCCACCGCCTTCCTCATCGACTATGCCAAGGCCTACCGCGAGGCGGGAGCCAACGGCATCGTGATGGCTGAGCCTGTGGCAGGTCTGCTCTCCCCCTCACTGGAGGAGGAGTTTGCCGCTCCCTACGTGAAGCAGATCGTGGATGCCGTTCAGACCGATGAATTTATCGTGATCTACCACAATTGCGGCGACAACACGCCCCACATGGTGGATTCTATGCTCTCCACGGGAGCCGCCGCCTATCATTTCGGCAATTCCATCGATCTTTCCGAAATGCTGAAGAAATTCCCTGCGGACGTTCCCGTGATGGGCAACGTGGATCCTGCGGGAATCCTGCGAAACGGCACGTCAGAGCAGGTGGAGCAGGCAACGCGCGCGCTGATGGAGTCCTGCGCGGCTTATCCCAATTTCATTCCCTCCTCGGGCTGTGACATCCCCCCCGCCACGCCTTGGGAAAACATTCACACCTTCTTCCGCGCGGTGGAGGATTTCTATTCATAATTTTCACCCGCGCCTCGCAAAGGAGTCACTATGAAATCCATTCGCATCTGTCTCAACGGAATCCCCGTGGTGGGAGAGGAGGGTCAGCTTCTTTCGGAGCTGCTCCGCCTTCACACCCGCGCCGAGCTGCCCTGCGGCGGACGCGGCACCTGCAAAAAGTGCCGCGTGCGCGTGACGGGGCTTGTCAGCGCGCCCACCGATCGGGAGCTGGAGGCGCTCGGCGACGCCATCGCGCAGGGCTACCGTTTGGCCTGCATGACGCGCGCGCTCGGCGATTGCACGGTCACGGCCGACGATGCCGACACCGTGCGCGTGGTGACCGACGGCCGTGCGCTCTCTGCCGATGCTCCGCTTTTTGCCACGCTCGGCGCGGCGGTTGACCTCGGAACCACCACCATAGCCGCCAAGCTGCTGGATCCCACGGGGCGTGTGCTGGCAGAGGGCGGAATGCGAAATCCGCAAAGCACCTTCGGCGCCGACGTGATCTCGCGGATCGAGGCCTCGATGAAGGGACTCGGCAGGGAGCTGGCGGACACGGTGCGCTCAGCCATTTCCGAGCTGCTCCTGCGGCTGACGTGCTCGGCAGGCGTTGCCGCTCCCGACACCGTGGTGATCACGGGCAACACCGCCATGCTCTATCTGCTCGCCGGAGAGGATCCCACCGAGCTTTCCCGCGCCCCCTTCCTTGCCCGCCGCCTCTTCGGCGAATGGCTCACGGCGGGCGATTTGGGACTGAAGCATCCTCCCGACACCGCCGTGTATCTTCCCCCCTGCATCTCCTCCTTCGTTGGAGCCGACAGCGTCACCGCGCTGCTGGCCGCCGAAGCCGAGGAACGAAAGGAAGGGCGGCTGCTGGCCGACGTTGGCACCAACGGCGAGCTGCTTTTGCGCGCCAACGGCGCTCTTCTCTGCTGCTCCACCGCCGCAGGCC